>JBKPLM010000106.1:0-4579 GCA_046731655.1 Verrucomicrobiota bacterium
GCGTGCCAGTGTAGGTGTTAGTCCAAGTGGCACCGCCGTCAGTGGACTTAAAGATGAGGTTGGTATCGTTGTGGGGGAAGCCACCGCCGCCTTCGTCCATACCCGCGATGTAGAGGGTCCCGTTGCCCGACATGTCACCGGTGATTTGTGTGTTGCGGACGAAGGTATTGGTGATCTGCACCGCGCTGCTCCACGTGTTGCCGTTGTCAGTGGAGAAGCTTTCGACCAGGGCACCTCCACCGACGTTAAAGTCGTTCCAGGAAACATACATCCGCCCGAAGAAGGGAGAGGATGGGTTGTTGTCGGCCCAGCCAGACTCGCGGTCGTCGCCGCCGTTATTGTGAACGCAAAAATGGGTCCAGCTATTTGGGTCATCAGGAGTCGTGGACTTGTACCCGCCGAGGGTGCAGCTGCCGTTCGCGTCCAGCCAAACCGTAAACCAAGTGCCAGACGGCTTGTTGTACAGAACAACCGGGTCGCCAAAGGTATTGGCAAAGGGGCTACAACCGCTGCCATTGGTCACGCGGGTGAAGGTCAGTCCGCCATCGTTGGAAACCGATAAGCCCGAGAAGTTGCTGCTGGCCGCGCATCGGGAGTCGTTGAAGGTGGCCACTACCTGGTCGGGGTTATCCGGGTTAGCCGCCGTGTACGTCTCCGACTGAATAATGTGCGGAGGGGTCTCCGTGCCGGTAATCAGGTCCACGTCCGTGCCGCCGAACGCCACGGGTGCCATCAGGTTTTGCACAAGCTTGTGAAAAGCGCGGTGGCCCGGGGACTCTGACCCTCCCGTGGCTTGGCCGCAGAAAATCATGATGGCGCCGGCACGGAAGCCTTCCATCTTGTCAATGCCCAGCTGGTGAATCTTGGAACAGTCAAATCCGGCAGGGACAAGTGGGCTGATGTGCTGGGAGTTGGTGGTAACCTTATACTTCTGCTGCGATGGCGCGACATTCGGTTTGGACGGCCTTGCTGTGGCCAACAGCGCTAGAGAGACGCCGGCCAGCGCTACGAACAGGCCGATTAAAACACGCAGATTAAGGAATGCTGATTGCGAAGTGGATTTCTTTTTCATGGAGATGAAGTGGATGGAGTTTGAATCCGCCTTCGCCATGGCTACGGCGGACAGGTTGTGAGGCGCGCTTGTAGCGGAAATGCCAGAAACGCGTAAACACTTTTTTGTATTTTCGCCCGGTTTTTATTTTTACCCTTTTACCCTGTGGTTATCCCCGCCTTCCGCATTACCTGCGAAGGCGGGAAAGGCGCACCTTTTAGCTGATCACCCAAAGGTGTGTCAACACTTTTTTCTGAATTTTTTAACCACGAATAGACACTGATGCTTGATGAAACGGACTTGCTTTTTCCGCTCCGCACCGGAATCGCCGAGGGCGGAGCTCTGCGATGCCGAATGCACACGTCTCTGGTTTCTCGCAGAAACGGCAACAAAGCTGTTACTATTGTCCCCGCAGGGAGACCCCCCGTTTCGCCGATTCGGCGTTCCGGATCCCACTTATTTGCGTCATTCGCGGTTGCGGGTCGCCTTGAACGTGCCGTGCTTTAAGGGTCGGTCGCCAACGACCGGAGCGAATTCCACCTCACCGGTGATCGCGTCTGGCGTTTCGAATTTTCCTTTGCACGTCAATATCCCCGGGTCGCGGCCGACATTGCCGAGCGGAAATTCCACCGCCCCCGAAAACGTCACCGAGTTTTGGTCTCCGGGGGTCCACTTCGCTTCCGAGGGTTTGGCGGGCCCCCACCGACTCAACATTGGGTCCAGCAGCAGGAAAGTGCCTTTACCGTGATCCTGAGCGTCGAAGCGCAATGAGCGCTTGTTCGCGTCCGCGAAATTGATCTCCACATTCCATCTGCCGATCATGTCCGCCAGTCGGATGGACTCGTCCTGTGGCGAGTTTGGAGATTGCGCGTGGGCCATGGCAACGCAGCATATTTGGACAAACAACAGGAGAATCAAGCCGCGCGTCGCACTCATGGTCTCAGAAACGGTAACCACGAATGAACACGAATAAACACTAATTATTCGGCCCGCGAATGACCCGCATTCGCGGCGGCTACTGCGCGGCAAGCAGCGAGGCCGCCACAACCAATCACCAATCACTTCTCACTTAATCACTGCTTCGTTCACGGCCGAGGATGTGGAGTCGGCCGAGGCCTCGGTGTATGTCTTGGCGTAGCAGTAGGTGTTACTGATGGAGTAGTTGTAGCTGTAGCCGTTGGTGTCGGTGACGGAGTTACACTCGGCGTCGGCGTGGCAGTTGCTGTCGCCGTGGCCGTAGGCGTTGCCGTTGCGGTCGCCGTTGGTGTTGGCGTTGGCGTTGTCGGCCCGCACGGAGTAGCGCTTGACACAGGAGTCGGCGAAACAGTCGGGGTTGGTGCCGGCGTGCCTACAGCCGCTGCGATATTGATCCGCCCCCAGCCATACACATTATTCGGCGGTGTCGGGTCGCCGCACTGAGCGTCTTGGATCTGAACAGTCGTGCTATTCAAGGCGTCGCGACTGGCGGCGATCTGGTGCCTCAAGCTGGGAATGGCCGACCATAAAAGCGCCATGGCACCGGAGATATGCGGAGTAGCCATGGATGTGCCGCTGGCGGTCGTATATGCACTATCACTGGAGTTGCTAGCCGAACGCGTGCCTGTGCCCGGAGCAGTAATATCAGGTTTAGTACGGCCGCTTCCATCTCTCGTGACCGGGCCGCGGCTACTAAAGCTAGCAATGACGTCTTGACCGGTGTTCAGAGCTCCGACTGTATAGGAAGCCTCATAAAACGACGGCGGATCGGACACCGTAGAACAACCGGAGCCCGAGTTGCCCGCAGCGACTACCATTTGGATACCAGCAGCAGCTTGAGCTTCAACAGCGGCTTGCAACTCGTCGCCGACGACGCAACCCTCCGAGATCGGGCAACCCCAGGAGTTGATGGTAATATCAGGCGCTTTAGTCGGATCGCCTTCGCTCGGTGTGCAATTCAGTGGGTAAGGCGCGAGGAAAAATTCCATGCACTCCATATACGTCGCCGGTGTGCCGTTGCCCTGGTCCATGTTACGGCAAGCAATCCACTTTGCGCCGGGCGCCATGCCGATCTGGTTGGTGCCACCATCGTCGCCGATCGCTGTGCCAGTGGTGTGGCTTCCGTGGAAAAAGTCATCGCAAGGAAACGGCGAGTCAGGGCCGCAAACACCGCCGCCGGAATGGATGCTGTCGTGCCAGTTAAAGTTGTGATTGGCGTTGACTCCGTCCCAGCCACGGTAGTGCGGTTTGAGCGCATTGTGCGTCCAGCGAACACCGGTGTCGGCGCTCGCAACGACGACGGTTTCTCCGCGGAACCCAAGCGCCCATACATCCGGCGCGTGCGTGTAAGTAATGCCCGGCTCGATCGCCGCCGGAGTCCCGGGGCCACGGGATTGCAAAGGGGATTCCTCAATCAGACCGGGTTGAGGAAGGTCATTCTGAATATGCGGATTGCCTGTAACGCGCGCCACGTCGGGACGGGCCGCCAATGTTTCCGCGAGCTGGCGGTCTCCTTTCACTAAAATTGCGTTAACGATGTAGAAAGATTGATGCTCGATGTGGCGTTCGCGAAGCCATTGCAGGATTGGCTCCTGTGTGATCTGGGCCTTCTCCAGCAGGGTCTGATAAACGAAGCGGCCCTTTTCGGTCTTGGTTGGAAGATTGGCTGCCGGGCTTAGATCGGCCTGATCCGCGAGCACGACAAAAAATTCAGCCTGCTGTCCGTTGGCAGTGTGTTCCATTACCCACGCAGCGATCTTTTGCGCGGGCGCAGGATGAAACGCGCGTTGCGAAGGCAGTTCAACGCGTTGACCGACGGCGCGCGAAGATCCGATGGCAGCAACCAGCGCTACAGCAGCTGCAACAAGGAACAGTGAACAAAAAATACGCCGCCACGACGAAGGCGCGAAGGTGTGGTGTGAATCTGAGTCTTTAATCATAGAATTGCCTTTACAGTGTTTGATTGGCCGCGAATGGGTGGAGAGAGAATGCTTTTAGTCAAAGCGCGCTGTTGTGTCAATGGAAATCGAGTCCCAACATCATTTCGTCCGGCAGGCTGCCGGACTTTGGGAGTGCGTACGCGTCCTCGCGTAGCTTTTTTGGCGTTCACTGACACCTCATGCCCTGTTCGATACTTAGAAGTCGTCAGGCACGTTAATGCGATCGGTTTTGAATGAATATACGGAGGTCACAAAGCTGGCGCGCGCATTGGTTTCAAACCATGGCGCGGAACACCACGGATACTGATTGGCTATCAGCCCGAATCCGTGTTTTATCGCGTTCTGGTGCAAGTAATTCAATCGTGCAAGCCACTATCTCTCAAACGTCAGGCGAGTATCCCAGAATTCATACATAACTCGCCGACTGGGGGTGTTATCCATGCGATTGAGCCCCATCGCCAGCTCGCGGTGCAAATGCCGCACGAAATCACGATGCCCCGTCACGGCGCTTTCGAAGCTGATCACCAGTGATAGTGGTTAGGAAAGAAAGCCCACGCCTGCAGAATCAGTACGTAGTTTCTCGCTAGCTCAAAAATCGTGTTCTGTACCAGGT
>JBKPLM010000107.1:0-6953 GCA_046731655.1 Verrucomicrobiota bacterium
CGATCGTGACGAATTCGTTGTTTATGTTGGGCGCATCGTTCCTGCTCGGCGGACTCCGTTATCATGTGCAGGAATTCAACCGTGTCGCCGCGCGATTTCAGGCCGGCTTGCTTTTTCTCGCCACAATAGCGCTTCTGGTCCCGTCCGCCGTGTCCGCGCGCGATTCGTTAGGCCCGGGTGATTTAAGTAAAACGCTTAGCTTGGCACTCTCATTTTTGCTTTTGCTGGCATACGGTCTCGGCCTGTGGTTTTCACTCAACACGCATCGCGAATTGTTTGCCAGTACGGCCGAGGAACATGAAGCGGCGTGGCCGATCGGACTGGCGCTTGCCACACTGGCGGGTGTCACGGTTTTAGTCGCATTGGTGAGTGAAGTGTTTGTCGGATCCGTTCAATACGCGGCGACCGCCTTCGGAATGAGCCCTGCCTTCGTTGGGTTCGTCGTTGTGGCCTTGGTTGGCGGAGCTGCTGAAATGGCGTCAGCATTTTCCGCCGCGCGCAAAAACCGTCTCGATTTGAGCGTGAGCATTGCATTGGGCAGCGCCGCGCAGATTGCGCTCTTCGTTGCTCCGGTTCTGGTGCTGCTCAGTTATTTGATCGGGCCCATGCCGATGGATTTGAATTTGTGGCCGGGAGCAGTCGCAATGATTCTGTTCGCAACGCTCACAGCCTCTCTGGTGACCACGACCGGACGCTCCGCCTGGTTCGTCGGCGTGCTCGCGATCCTGGTTTATCTGATATTCGCCACAGCGCTCTATCTTTTGCCGCCGCAGAATACTTGAATTGGATGATCCACGCGATTACCCACCATGCGACGCCGCAGCAAAGTTATTGTCAATCATTGAGAGCTAATGAAAACAAAAGAGATCATCCAAACAGCCAGTGAACTAGCCAAGCCATTCCGCATCAGCAAAGGCAAAAATTTCCGTCTCAAAGACATCGATCCAGATGACACGCTTGAATTCACCAAAGAGGGAGACAAACCGAGAGCGAAAGAAGCGTTAGCCACGGGTGTCAGAGCCCTGGCCGAGTTGCAGGAGATGCTATACGCCCAGGATAAGTGGGCGGTGCTCTTGATCTTTCAAGCAATGGACGCGGCTGGCAAGGACGGGGCCATCAAGCATGTCATGTCTGGCGTAAATCCACAGGGCTGCGAGGTCTATTCTTTTAAATCGCCCTCGGCCGAGGATCTGGATCATGATTATCTCTGGCGATGCATGAAAGACCTACCGAATCGGGGTCAGATTGGAATCTTTAATCGCAGCTATTATGAAGAGGTGCTCGTTGTCCGGGTGCATCCCGAATTTCTGGCAAAGCAAAAACTGCCTCCAAAACTTGTAGGGAAGAGCATTTGGGATGAGCGGTTCGAGGACATCCGGAATTTCGAGCGGTATCTGGCGAGGAATGGCGTAGTGGTGCGAAAATTCTTTCTTCATGTTTCGAAGAAGGAACAGAAACAACGATTCCTCGATCGTATCGATGATCCGCTGAAAAACTGGAAGTTCTCGTCCAATGACGCTGCTGAGCGCAATTTCTGGGACGAGTACATGGAAGCGTACGAAGAGATGATTCAGGAAACGGCGACGAAGGAGGCGCCATGGTATGTGGTGCCGGCGGACAACAAATGGTTCACGCGTGTCGTCGTCGCCTCGGCAGTCATCGAAACCCTCGCCTCGCTCGATCTCGCGTATCCAAAAGTGGATGAAGGAAAACTCAAAGAACTCGCGGCGGCGAAAAGGAAGTTGTTGAACAAATAGCGTTCGGATCTGTGCAAGATGACTTGGGCGTTTGGTCAAGTTACGAGTTCCGACGCTCTTCCGATCAACGGAAGTAGTAGGTGACGACAAAGTTAACTTGGAACTCCTTCTCGCCCGAATCGAAATCCCGCTTCCCCTGCAAGTAGAGACTCAGCGGGATTGATTCGAGTTCTTTCGCAATCGCGATTTTCGCCCGGTTTGTGACGTAGTTGTCGTTTTCAAAGTTCGTCTTGTTCTCGTAACCAGCGCTCACGGCCCATTTGTGTGGAAGAACAAAAGTGAGCGGAATGAACGTCTCGAGGAAGTGCAACGATGGTGCACTCCCTTCTTCGGAGAATGTCTGGTTATACTCGATGGACGGACTGAAGGTGAGCCATGGCGTGACGTCCCAGCCCAAGGCACCGAACTCCTGAATCCTCCAGGCGTTGTCGCTCAGTTCGTGACGTCCCGTCGGCATTTCCAAATCCAGGCCGCCGGCGATGCGCACTGTCTTGCACAGAAGGAAGGCTGAGCCTGCCGCTACTTTAATATCCCCCAAACCGCCGATGTCCGAGACGTTGGGATCATCGCTGCCCACACGAAACTTGACCGGCAATTTAAGGCGTACTCCAAAGTCCTGGTTCTCCGAAACAGGCCACGCCCACAGGGTGCCCAATGTTTCCTCGACAATATGCATTCCATCCGTGAACTTATTCCACTCCGTCTCGAGCCAGACGCGTCGGCTAAGAATGGTAGGATCGTTAAATTCTTTGAGATCGGCCTCGGGCACTTGATCCGTGTTCGTATCCGCCTGATTGGCGACACTCAGATTAGCTGTCGCTAGCCAGGCGATTAGACCGAGCCCTAGAAGGCAGATTCGCTTTTTATTCATACGCTGTTGGTTGGTTTGGCGGATTCATTAACAGGGCCTGAGGAGCTCATCTTGGAGCTGTAAGCGGGAGCCGCACATGAGACTTTGGTCCTATTCGCCGCGGAACTCACCTCCACCGCGCTTCACCGCCCGAGCGCCGGAAGAAGCGAAGCGAGCGCCTTCTCCACTTTGCGCACTGCGGGCGGCGCCCAACGGCTATCTAGGTCCATGGGAATGTCCGCTAGGTGAGGCCGCGCCGCGGATCTGCGGAATCGAGCTAATGAAGGCTTTCAACGTCTGGAGAGTCGAAGAAGGGCGTGTCAGACGGGCGTCGCGTTGACGAGCGATGCTCCGCCGATCGATCGGATGCACAGCCGCCAAGAAGAAGCACTGAAAACACAAAGAATAAAGTCGTCGTTCTCACGGAACGCGAAGAGTTGTCTAACGAGATATGTGAGGAATCATGCCGTCCGATCCGCTTGCGATTCTCATGGTAAACCGATAACAGCGGAGTCATGGGAAACTCATTTTCGATGAGAGCGCGATGTGAGAAAAGCTACGTGGTGACTCACGACATCGCAACGATCTTCTGGGACGACCTTATGTCATCATGGCGACCAAGACGGGACCCCATGACGTAAGCACGATATTGCCGATTGCATAGGGGACGGTGTAGCCGAGAGCTGGCAGGTCGCTCTGCGCTTCTTCCTGGATTGCGCGAAGCGCAGCGGTGATTGTCCCTGCGCCGGAACAAGCACCCAGGACGATGACGGGGTTCATCTTCAATACATAACGACCGAATAAGATCGACACGGTGTGCGGGAGAACGGCGATCACAAGGCCGACGAAGGCTAGGCTGACTCCTGACTTCTGGAGTCCCGAAAAAAAGCTGGGCCCTGCGGCGAGCCCCACGCAGGCCATGAAGACCGTCAAACCGACAGTATCGAAGATCCACATGGCGGACTCCGGAATCCGACCGAATGTCGGATGAACCGCGCGCAGCCAGCCGAATACCAGACCCATGATTAGTGCGCCCCCGCTGGCGGTGAGCGTGAGCGGCAGCCCGGCAACTGTAACTGTGAGCAATCCGACCAAGCCGCCCAGCACGATCCCCAACCCGACGAAGATCATATCAGTCATCACAGTTTTGCGATCGGCGTAGCCAAGGTTCTTGGCGGCCCGCTCGACGTCGCGCGTAGATCCGATGAGAGTCATTATATCGCCTCGCTCCACCCGCGTCGCGGAAGAGAATGGCATCGGCTCGCCAGTCCTGGTCAGCTTCTTCAGAAACACACCCCGGGCGGACTCCATGGCCGCCAGATCTACAATCGTTTTGCCGACGACAGACTTGTTGGTGATCACCACGTCGAGTACCTCGATCGGAAAATCCAGGAGTTCCTTGTCATCTACTTCGGCTCCGATCTCCGTCCCGCGGGCCGTTAGCAATTCCGAGCGCGTTAGGACCGCGATGAGATCGCCCTCGCGAACGACCGTTTCCGGGTCGGGCTCGATGATCTTGCCTTCCCTACGTATCCGGGAGATGAAGACACGAGCTTGTTTGGGACGCGCCTCCAGTTCAGCCACGTTCCGATTGATCAAATCCGGGTTCGTGACCTGGTACGCCCGAACCGCCAGGGCCTGGTAGGCTGACAGAGTCTCCGGCTCGCCACCGCCCGAGGCTGCGATCTTCGCACGGAGTTTTCGGGCCTCCTCCTTCAGGTTGACCCGCATCAGCTTCGGACCCACGTTCGGGAGAAACCAGACGATAAACGCCGTGCCGATAAGGTAAGTCACGGCGTAGGCTACCGGGATGTTATTGATTAGACTGGTTTTCTCCGCGTCCGATATAGTGGCCAGGCGACCGATGGCATCGCTTGCGGTTCCGATAACGGTGGATTCTGTGAATGCGCCGGCGAGCATACCAGCTGCCGTGCCCACGTCGTAACCGAGAAGTTTCGCGGCGGTGTACGCGGCAAGCAGGCACGTGATGCAAAGGACGAGTGTGATGGCAAGCTGTGGCAACGCATCCTTCTTTAGCGCGCGGAAGAACTGAGGGCCTACCTTGTAGCCGGTGCTAAAGAGAAAGAGATCAAAGAAGACATACTTTACCACGGCTGGAACCTGGATGTTCACTTGCCCGATCGCGACTCCCGCGAGCAGAGTGCCCACGGCCGTGCCGAGGCTGAACGTCCCAATCCTAAGGCGGCCGACGAAGAAGCCGATCGCTAGGGTTAAGAATACCGCGAGTTCCTGATGCTCCCTAAGAGCGTGACTCAGATAGTTCACGAAAGGGCCGTCTTAAAGGTAGGATTCTTAATCCCAGAAGTTGCCCGAGGTGATCGAGATTCTTCCATCGTGGTCAGGTTGTTAGAACTTGATTACGTAGTTAAAAATCGCGCGGAAATCCGTGAGGTTGTCGACGTCCCCTCCAAACTGCTGGACGACCCCATAGCGCAGACGCAGTGACAAGCCCTCCAGAACGCCTTTTTTGGGACCCCACTGGAGATTAAAATCGAACTCGTTCTGCCGATACTGGCTCGCGGAATCCGGGTCCGTGCCAAACACTGCCAGGGCGTAGGCGCTCAGACCGTCGACCCAGGGAAAGTCATAACCAGCCCGAAGTAAAAATGCGCCTTCACCCGCTCGATTGAAGTCTTGAACCTGAACACTCGTGTAGCCGGGATAGCCGCTCCACGGGTTTTGCAAGTTAGCAGTCCCCCAGGCATGGGTGAAAGCTGCGGTAAACAGAGCCTTCTTGACGGGCAGGTCTACTTTGAGGCCGAATTGATGGCCCGAGAAACTGTGGCCCTGCAAGAGGTTGTCGCCGACGCTGCCCTGATCCACATACTGGCCATAGAACTTTAGCTTCCAGTCATCAGCAAGCGGGACTTCCAGTTTCGATTCGGCATATGCGATATTGATTACGTCGTCACAATAATACTCGATCGCACCGATGGAGAATTTTCCTTTCTCGTAGAGGGCTCCGGCTGACCACACGCCGTGCTGAATATCAGCGCCCGCGTCTTGTGCCATCGAGACAAATTCGCTGTCATTTCGCTCTTTGATTGCGTAAAAATAGCCGAGTCCGTACTTGATAGACGCGACGTCCTCGGCCGGGGTTGATGTCGGGACCGCGACCTCTTTTCCATCTTTGCTCAAGCCCACGCCGTCGTCGGTCACGGCGGTGTCGCTGCTGCTCGGGCCAAGCTTGGTGCGGCCCTGCAAAACGATCGCCTCAAACGTATTTGGCGTCATGCGGGTATCGTTACGGTTGATAAAAGGCGTGTCGTAGCCCTTGGCTCCGACAGTAACGCCCACGTCTTTGACGATCCTGAGTTCGGCGTAGAACTCGCCCAGGACCGTATAGCCATTCTGCCCGGGCGCCAGAAGGGTGGTTCCATCCCTGTCGTCAGGTGCATATATCGGATTGGAAGTGTAAACCGTCGCTCCGAATGCAACATGGTCGAGAAAGTAACCGGTCTTTACTCCCAGCCATCCGCCGATGGCCCAGGCCTGTTTCTCTGAGCTATTGAAGTCGCTGCGATCGAAATAGAAGCTGCGCAAGTTGAATTCGAACTTTGTATCTTTCAGGGCTTGCCGGCGCTTTTCCAATCGCCATTGACGGAATTCAAATGAGTCAACGAGGGGCGTTTGACCTTGCTCTGTAGATGTTAGCGCGCTGTCCTCGGGAGCGACCTGCGTCACCGTTAGGTCAGGAGCAACTTGTGTCACCGCGAAGGTGAGATCAGAAGGGCCGGCATTCCAAACGTCTATCTCTTTCTTCTGCTGACCGACGGTGGTCTCCACACCGCTCAACACGGTCAGTAGTGCCACTGCGGTCCACGCGTAGTTACGAAGAGAAGTTCGTATACTCATGATGGTTTGCTGGGGCTGACCTTCACCGGCGCCTGCTAGTATTGGCTTTCTCTCCGTCAGGGGTAAATATTCTTTTACCCTTCTTTCCTTTCTATTTGCGACAGCAGCATAGCGAAGCAACCGAGCTAGCGTTTCGCAAGAGGCGTTCTCGTCGGGGGTGGCGGGGCACTCTTGCCTGTAGCTGCTTCATAAGCCAGCCTGTATCCGCGCGCGATGGCGCGCACCGCCCGACCGATGTCGTCGTAGACATGATTCTCCAAGTTTGCGAAGGAGATGCGCACCGACCAATCGGGAGCGGCAAAGCCGCCGCCGTTGAGCAGGACGATGCCATGGTCCTCGGCCAACCGGAACACGATGTCGAGCGGGTGCACGTTCGCCTTCATCCACTTGACGACGTCCTCACCCAGATACTTGCGGGCAAAAAACTCGAAATCGATCAGGCCGTAATAGTAGTCGAAGTACTGATTCGG
>JBKPLM010000108.1:0-11115 GCA_046731655.1 Verrucomicrobiota bacterium
TGGCGCGCACTGCTGCCAGTCCCGCTTCGCCATCGCGGGCGAGATCGACGACAAAGCCGGCTTCGCGCAGACCCTTTGCCAGAAAAGCCGCCGTCTTCTTTTCGTCCTCGATCACCAGAATTCGCATAAGCCTGATAATGCATTCTTACTCATAGTCCTACCCGTGCTCGGCACGTTCCTTAAAAAAGAATGAGCGAGAGTCAGGGAATGGGCAAGATAAGAGAGTGGACGACTTATGAGACGGATCTGTCTCTTCCGGGGGGCAGAGCAATCGCCAGCCCGGCAAGCAGAAATGTCGTGGCCGCAGAGAACAGGCAATAGCGGCAGTACGCATGCAGCAAGAAGGCTTGGACGTAAAGCAACCAGAGCGTACCCAGAAACATCGCGCCGATGGTTAGAATAAGAAATATGCGCGCGCGGATGTAGCCGAACACCGCGAACGTAGCGAAGGTGAACACACTGAAATAAGCAAGCACTCCAAACGAGGCCACCGGAATTCCCGCTATCCTGGCGTACGAACTGCCGAGAACTTTGAAACAATCTGGTGATCCGCCACAGCCAAGCGTCTCGCCCGTTAACGCCTGTACCGTCAGGTAAGTTGCATCCGCCAGCCCCGCCAGCGAGACGATCGCCGCAGCAATATAAATGATGGAGCGAAATCGCGATACCGTCATGCCTGCGGTTTTTTGGCAAGCGCAGCGTTAATCTCGGCGCGAATGCCTTCCGGGTTTTTGTGTTCCTGGCCCAGTGGCTGATTATTGATAAACAAAGTTGGAGTAATCTGTATCCCGAGTGACTCGCCGCGCTGACGGTCGGCAGCGACTCGTGCCTTGACCTCTTCGCTGTCCATATCTTTTCTAAACTTATCAAGATCGAGCCCGATCGTTCCCGCATAAGATTCGAACAATTCGCGCACATTAGGAGCCTTGCTCCACCCCTCTTGCTCCCGGTAGAGCACGTCGTGCATCTCCCAAAAATGGCCCTGCAGGCCGGCGGCTTCTGCGGCCAGCGCCGCCTCGCGAGCGTGCTCGTGCATCGCGAGTGGAAAATTCCGAAAGACAACCCGCAAACGCGAATCGTACTCCTTCTCGAGCTGTTGAAGAAAAGCAGCGAACATGCCGCAGGGAGGGCATTGAAAATCACCGTACTCTTCCAGCGTGACAGGCGCGTCCGCGTTGCCGCGAACGTGCGCTGACACTGTGTCGCCCTTTTGGAGCATCTGGTTCTCGGGAATAGCGACGACCTGCGGTCGCTTTGCGCGGTAGAGCATCGCACCGCTTCCGATCGTGGCCAATGCGACCACGCCCACAATAACAAACGGCAGATATCGCTTCATAAATTACGAGCAGAGAGCGAAAAGTTTCGGTGCAACGAATCAGTCGTCAAGTGGGCTTCCAGCCTTAACCACTAATGAACACCAATGCACACGAATAGACAGAAGATTTGCCCGCCAATCACGCGAATAGACGCGAATAAAGAAAACGGCAGGTAGTCAGTCTATTCGGGGCTAATTAGCGTCATTCGCGGGCAGACCATTTTTTGTTTGTCATTACAGCTTAATTGTCCCGTTGTTTCGAATTTCAATGAACTTCATCATTATTGACTGGGCCGAGGCAGCGGACGTAGATTGCGCGATGGGATTCGGAAGAGTTCCGATCTTTTTGGGGATTCTCGTTATGGCCGCTTGCGTTTCTGCCGGGCAAACTCCGTCTGGTTCGGAGACCGGGATCGAAGGAGTCATTGCGATCAGTCCCACTAAGGCCGGCCCGGTGCGAGCTGATGCTCCCAGTTCACAGCCACTCGGGAACACGGCTTTCGTGGTGGAAAACCAAAAGGGCAACGTGGCGTCATTTACCACGGACGAGAAGGGACACTTTCGGGTGCCGCTGGCGCCCGGACACTACAAAGTTTCGCTCAAGGAAAGGAAAAGCAGCATCGGGCGCTACGGGCCGTTCGAGGTCGACGTTGTGGCTGGCCAAATGACAAAGGTCCAGTGGCAATGCGACTCGGGCATTCGGTAGAGATTGGATTAGCGAATCACCTAAAACGCGGAACATGCAGTAGCCACGGCGCTGTGTCGCCGTGGTGCCGAAGCCAAGCGCGCTGGAGCATGTTCGACAAGGTGAGGCGGCTACGACTAATGCGGAGGCTATGGGCGCGGTCGCGGGGTCGGACGAGACCTGGGTATCGGAGTGCCCCTAGGGGTCGGAGTAGGCCGAGGAGTCGCAGTTGGGGTGGCCGTGGGTGTAGGTGTCGGAGTCGGTGTGCCACTAGGACCTTCAGGTGTTTGGATTGTAACGACGATTGGCGAGCCTGTTTTGAAGAAGCCGACGGTTCCATCCGAAGTGTGCGGCGGCTGATCAGCGTCGAATCGGAAGTTGTACAATGTCCCCCAGCGAATTGCATTCGCACTCTGATTCTGTGCAAACGGGTCGCAGCTCCAAGTCATGGTATTTGATCCCTGAGTAACAGTCCAGGGCTGGCTGCTATAGCCCTGGTTGTTGGGCGTGCCATCGTTCGGCCAGCCGGGATGCTGAGGCGGAGCGTGAAAGCCTACGTTGCTAATGTTAACTCGGCCCGACCAAGCAACACCAAACGCTTGGAGCGCGCGGTCAAGGTTCTGATTGTAGATCGCGTACTCATAATGCCACACTCCGGCGTTTGGTCCCGTGACCTTGAAGCCGACGAAAAAAACGCCGTCGTTTCCAGGATCAGGCTCGATAGGGTTAACTGTTGCGCCACTCCAGGCACGAATCGCGGGCTGCATGCGAACCGTCGGTCCATTAGGGCTAAAGAAGAAATTTGTAGGGCCACCGCTCACGGTATATGGACGATATGAAGCATTGTTATACATGTTGCACTCCCCTGGGTGCGCCTGGCACCAGACATACTCGTGTGGGGTCACGTATTGCGCTTCGGCAAAATAAGTCGCGCCTTGATTGAGTGTTGTATTCAAATCATCGACCTCGACTAAAATGCGGTGCGATACGCCGTTGTGGCTGTGACCGTTGTGGTCGTCCGCGTTCGATGGAAAGTTACCGGTGAATGGATTGACCCAGGCGCGCGAACCGATCTGGTCCTGGTTGCCATTTAGGTCTGCCGAGTACGGGTCAGAGCACCCCGGGCAAAGATGGCTGCCCGTGGCGCAACCATTAGTGTTACAGCCAAAGTTGCAGGCGTCATCTTCTAACGCGAAGAACGCGTGCTTTAACCAGGACTGGCCGATCTGTTCAAAGCGCTCGGTATTGTCGCCGCCGCCGCTCATTCGATAGAGATTCTGTGGGATGACGGGATGGTCCGTTTGCGGCAATTGCAACCAATCCAGTGGTTGGTCGCCATTGTTACAAGAAGTCGTTGCCACTGCCAGACCCACCTGGGTTCCGGCGCTTCCGAATTGTTGCAGGTTTGGCAAATCTCCGAGAATCACATCGGGTCCGTGCGTCGCCGTTGGCACTTGTGCGCCGGCAGCTCCACGGAGCGATGGCATGGTTACCTCTTTGAGTTCGCCGTTAACAAGCTCCTTGATTTCCACCGGCTGCATTGCCGCCCCAACGGAGATTTCTCCCACCGCTGCGCCAGCGTCTGAAGGTCGCCCGAGAGCGTTAGCAAAATCTCGCGACATTGTGAGCCTGCCGCCGCTTACGGTAAGCAATTGCGCCCCGGCCTCGTAATCGTACTGATGCCCTTCAATATTGAAAAAGGCGAAGCCCGTTTTTGCGTCGCGTACGACGAGATCAAATTGTTCGCTCGAAGGGAGTTTTTCGATTGCGAGCTGGTTGAGTGATGCACTTAACTGTAGCGGCAGGCGTGTCGCCTGCGAAACCGAGGCCCCTACAGCCGCCACGGCTGCCTCTACAGGGATAAGCGCAATCGATCCTTGATCAGGCCCGCGCAACAGGTCGTTGAATACGAGAATGCTGAAAAATGAATTGCCCGCTATATCGAAACGCAAAGCTTCAAATTTTGGGGCCATAAAGGTAATTCCATTCAGACGATTGAGATCGAGTTCCATTGTCACGGTCCCGCTTTGCACGATCATCTTCTGAAGAGTGCCGGTGGCGTCGTTCTGGTTGTCGGGATTCTTCTTTTGCCCAGCGGGATCGGCGGAGGCCGGGCCAGAGGGGCCGAGAAGAGAAAGGAACAGGAGTATGAAGGCAGTCAGGGCTTTATTTAGCATTGTTTTCGATCCTCCGAGTGATTGGCTCTCTTAGATCAGGTGCTGGAGACAGCTGCAATATTTCTCATGGGCACCTCGGTGAAGTAAAGGAAATGTTGAGAAAATTGGTGACGATTCTTTTGGAAAATGACGAGGCACGAATGGCGAATGTCGAACCGCCTCTCCATTGCTGGCGGTACCGACGCGACGCGATCCTGCTCGCTAGCGTCGGGCGTCTTTTAGGGTAAATTCGCCAACTTCGTGAAAAGCGGTTGCGTCAGTCCAGAACTAAAAACACCGATCTCGCGGAAGGGTGGTCCCGCGTCTGCGGAAAAAAATTTCCCCCTTCAAAAGAGCGGGATTCGTAAATCAAAGACCGGCCGGTGGCGAGCAGCGGCGTTGATCCTTCTCAATTTGTTCATGATCGCGCACATCATTCAGTGGCGCGTTATGGGCAAGACAGTTTCGCCTATCGAACCCTCGGAGACCATGTACACGCTGCAAAAGGGGTTCATCAACGCAGGATTCATCTTTTTCTCTCTGGCGATCCTGGCGACCTTGATCTTCGGGCGATACATCTGCGGCTGGGGTTGCCACATCCTCGCGCTGCAGGATTTCTGCGGATGGCTGTTGAAGAAGATGGGGCTTCATCCGAAACCGTTTCGTTCGCGGCTGTTGGTTTATGTTCCGCTCGTTGGCGCGCTATACATGTTTGTCTGGCCCGTGGTCTATCGAATGTTCTCGGACCCGCACGAACCGCTTATTCCCAAATTCACCAATCATCTGGTGACCACCAATTTTTGGCAGACGTTTCCCTCCGTAGCAGTGGCCATCCCGTTTCTTTTCGTGTGTGGTTTCATGACGGTTTACTTTTTGGGGCAAAAAGGCTTTTGCACTTATGCCTGCCCTTATGGCGGGTTTTTCGGACTGGCCGACAAGTTGTCACCGGGAAAAATTCGGGTTACGCCCGCATGCAATCAATGCGGCCACTGCACTGCGACCTGCACTTCAAACGTTCTGGTGCACGCGGAAGTGAAGCAGTACGGAATGGTGGTCGATCCGGGCTGCATGAAATGCATGGATTGCGTCAGCGTTTGCCCAAACGACGCCTTGTATTTTGGTTTTGGCAAGCCGTCGATCCTGGTGCCCAAATCAGACGCAATTAAGAGGAATTATTCTTTAACATGGTCGGAGGAAATCGTTGGCACGCTCGTATTTCTTGGAAGTTTTCTGGCTGTTCGCGGCGTCTACGCGCTGGTTCCATTTCTGATGGCGCTTGGTTGCGCCACGGTTACGACGTTTCTCACTTTGAAAATGTGGAGATTGTTCCGCGCAAAAGAATTGTCGTTTTACCGTTTCAATTTGAAGTCTGGGGGCAAAATTCGAAAAGCAGGGTGGGCATTTGCAGCCTTCGCCTGTGTCTGGATTGGAATGAATACACACAGCGGTTGGATCCGCTATCATGAGTTTCTGGGTAACCGCGCATTCCAGAAAGTCCATCTGCCTGATGAGCTGGCGCTGGCGCAGGTTGATCCGGCTCGCTGGCTCAATGCCGCCGACCGCGATAACATCGTCCAGGGAGAGGAACATCTTCAGGCTGCCTCGACGATGGGACTATTTGCGAATAGCGAAACGCTACCGAAACTGGCGTGGTTTGAATATCTCCTCGGCAACACGGAACAATCCGTCCAGTTGCTCGACCGATCTGCGGCTTATCAGAAAGGAGAGGCGAAGGCTTTGAGCCTGTATTACCGTGGCGCGATTTTGAATCGGCTGGGACGTTACGACCAGGCACAAGCAAGTCTGGATCAGGCCTTGGCAGAACGCGACGACTTGATTCTAGCGCGCCAGGAAAAAGGCGAATCGCTCTGGCAGGTCGGCCGCAGGGACGAAGCCATTTCAGTTTGGAGCGACGCGGTCCAGCGCAATCCACGCCTGGCCCTGGTGAATAACGAGCTAGCCGGCGCAAAGAAGTCGTTAGGTAAAGTCGATGAAGCCAGTAGTCATGAAAGGCAAGCCGATCAGTTCACGCCCAATGATCCACTTTTCCATTGGATGATTGGACGCCGGCTCCAGGAGCTTGGTATGACTGAGCTGGCCGAAAAACATTTCCAGCGCGCGAGCCAGCTGGATGCATCGATAACGCCTTGAAACGTTAAAAGCGGTCGAATGCTTTGCCGCCCCTCCCCAGAAGCTAATGCTGCGAAGGCAGCGTTTGCGAAAGAAATCCGCCTTGAGTTTTCCGGCTACAACTGATCGCTAATCACTAATCACTGGGCAAGTAGGGCTTTCCACTACGGCGTCGGGCGCGGCGCTGGTGTCGGTCGAGGCCGCGGCGTTGGAGCACGCGGTGCAATTACCTCAAATTGGGTCATCATCCCGTCGTCCTCATGCTCGATCATGTGGCAGTGGAGCATGTACTTGCCGGTATGATCGGTGAACTTCAGCTTGACCTCGATGCTTTCGCCGGGATCCAGGTACCAGGTCTCCTTCATTGTTTCGTACGGGTAACACGGCCCTCCATTGCGGCTCAGGCACTGCTGAGCGACGTCGTGAATGTGCACGGTGTGGGGCCGGCCTGTAGGATTTGTAAAAATCCACTTCTCAGTGGTGCCCAGCACAGGGTGCGCGTCGACGCGGTTTGGATCGAATCTCAAGCCGTTGATCGTCCAGTGGCCCGAAGTCTTGTCAAAGTCCCAGGTACGCGTCACCGTAGGCTCACCGATATCCGGCAAGGGGCGTAGCGTGGGCGGGATCGAACTGTCGTCGACCAGGTGTTGAGTGACCCGGAATTGAAGCAGCTGCGCACCCGAGAGCGTGTCCGTGAGATAAACATCCTGCCCCAATCGCCCGACGAAATCGACGACGACGTCCAGGCGTTCCGCCGGACCCATTCGCATCTGCGCGCGTGTTACGGGCGCGGGGAGCAGGCCGCTTTCCGTGCCGATTTGTATGAAGGAATCGCCCGTGCTTAGAGTGAGGTTATAGATGCGGGCATTGGACGCGTTTAGGATCCGGAGGCGATATTTGCGGTCGCCCGCGTCGAAGTAAGGTTGGTAAACGCCGTTAATAAGGATCTTGTCGCCAGTCACTCCATCAGGGTTAAATACGTAAGGGATCTGGTTATTCGCGTCGAATTGCCGATCGGCGATCGCTAAAGGCACGTCGAAGTCGCCGGAGGGGAGTGTCGCCGGATCAGCCGGGTCATCGATGACGTATAGACCGGCGAGACCCATCCATACGTTACGGCCAGTAACATCCATGCGATGATCGTGGTAAAACTGCATCTTTCCGCGCTCATTGCCACCGTCCACAAGGCCATCGTAGGTGTAGGTCCGGGATTCTTCCGTCGCGATGAGCAGATCGTCCGGCTGGCCATCGTTCACCGCAGAAGAGTGGTTGCCGTGGTTATGCACAGTTAACTCGCCGGCAGCTGGATCGAGGTTGTTAGTGAAGGTGACATTAGTCGTTTGCCCGGTCGGTCTCCAAATAGTGAGTCCGGGATATGTCCCTCCGTAGGTCCACATGTTTGTGCAGGGCCCGTCCAAGATCTGCACGCACGCTTCATCGATACCGATCGACACGTTCGTCTCCGTGGCGACGGGCGGGAACAACAACGGATGCGAGAAAGGTGTCGGCGAGGCTGTTGGTGTGGGTGTTATTGTCGCACTTGCGGTGGCTGTCGGAGTTGGCGTGGGTGTAATTGATGGGGTAGGTGTTGGTGTTGACGTAGGCGTCGCCGTTGGCGAAGCTGTCGGAGTCGGTGTCGGGGTTGACGCCGTGTATTGGATAGTTAGCACCGGGGGGCTGGTGCTCTCTCGAGTGTCGAACCGCTTCGCCGTGGTGCTGGTCGATTCATCCCCCAGAACCAGCCAGCCGAAGTTAGTGGCTGGATTGTCCAGCCATGACTGAACATCGGTAGCCATCTGCGCCGAATTCCAGGTGTAATCTCCAATCGCGCCAACCGACTGGCTTGCACTCACCGTGGCGGAAAAGTCCCCGCCTTGCGTCGCCCAAAAAATACTGTCGTAGAAACGGTGACGCCAGGTGGCATCGTTGGCAGTGGCTGGCGCTCCCTGGCCCTCGTTTGCAGCAGCGTCGGAAGTCCCTTCTCCCCAGTCGGTCACTAGCCTGTGCAACTCGACAGTTCGATCAGTACTGAGAGCTGTTCTAGACATATGCATCGTCAAACTCACACTTGTGATCGTTGAACCCGGCGGAACGCTCCCCACGATGTCAAAGGCGAGCACCGCTCGGCGGATATATCCCATACCTGTCTTACCTGCGAAGAAGTGATCGCCAATGCCATTGCTGAGGTCGCCGTTTGCGGGAACGTACTCATAGAGAGTATTGTCCTTAATGGGGTTGATATCGATAGTTGCCGCGCTCGCAAGCTTGGGACCGATCCCGATAAGCGCGAGTATCAGTGCGAGGAAAGTTACACGTTGGGTTTTCATTAATTTTTCAGAACCGTAAGGCCTCGCGATTTATCAGGTTCGCGCTTCTTGCGTTTTTCTAATCACGCATTGTCAACGCAAATTGCCCATGCTATCGAATATTTTAGACACCCGCAGAACGAAATAACCGCGACTTATCTGTCACTAATCACCATTCTCTTCACTGTGGCGTGGGACGAGGATGCGGCGTCGGGCGTGGCCGAGGTGTAGCTCTCGCATATTGGATGGTCAGCACAGGCGGGCTGGCGCTCTCCCGAGTATCGAACCGTTTCGCCGTCAAAATATCGGATTCGTCTCCCAATACCAACCACCCAAAGTTACTAGCCGCATCATCGAGCCACGACTGCACATCGGCACGCATCTGTGACGAACTCCACGTGTAGACACCAACGGCGCCAACTGATTGGCTTGCGCTTACCGTGGCAGAAAAATCTCCGCCTTCGGTCGTCCAAAAAACAGTATCAAAGAAACGGTGCCGCCATGTGGCATCGTTGGTCGTGGCCGGCGCTCCGTCGCCTTCTTCTCCAGGTGCCACGGACGTTCCTTCTCCCCAGTCTGCGAGCAGCTTGTGGAGCTCGACATTTCGAGGGGTATCAAGACCAGTTCTCGACATATTCAAGCTCAAAGTCACGCCAAGAATCGTTGAGCCTGCCGGAATGTTTCCAGCGATATCGAAGGCAAGCACACCCCGGCGGAGTTCGCCCATGGCTGTCTCGCCGGCGAAGAAGTGGTTGCCAAGCGCATTGCTGGTGTCGCCTTCAGCGGCATCGAACTCGTAGAGCGTGTTATCCTTGATGGGGTTGATATTGGCCAGCTGCGCCATCGCTAAGCTGGGACCGATGGTGCAAAGCCCGATCGCGATTACAAATGGGAGTAGAATTTTAGGGAAGTTTGCTGGTTGAGTATTCATTTTAATTTCAAAAAACATTTGATGATACTTGAAAAACTAAAACAAGGCGAAAACTCTTCTTTTTTTGCCCCGCCTGCAACGTTGCTCTGCCCGAAACGCCTCGCGTATGCGATGCGGGCGCGGTAGCACTGCGGGCAGGGAAAACATCCAACGCAAATCTCCAAATCTCTTTCGCCTCGGCCGCCGGCGGGCTTTGCCCGATCCAGGTTAGAACCGTAGCCGCCGCGGATGTCGTAGCCGGGGGCGTTGACCCGGCTCGTCTCACGCGCGGCCATCTCTCTCATCGCCGGCGTCGCCGCCGCCGGCTACAGTCGCGCCGTGGCGGGAGGACCCACCTTTTAGACTCCGCCCAATGCTTTTCACTGCGTCAGCCGACACGGCTTTCTAGAGCGTGCGCCATCGGGAACTCGCCAGTTGCCTCGCGAGTTCCCGATTCAACAATTGTAACTTTGTAACCCTTTAACCTGCCCTACGGTCAAGGCGTTGGTCGAGGATGCGGCGTGGGCCGCGGCCTTGGCGTCGGGTGATGCGGCGTAGGCGTGGCAGTTGGCGTAACGCTGGGAGTTACAGTAGGCGTCACCGTAGGAGTGGCCGTTGGTGTCACAGTAGGAGTAACGGACGGGGTTGGAGTAGGGGTTGGTGTTCCTCCGCAGGTGCCTCCGAATTGCAGATCATAGAGCACTGGATTTCCCGTGGTGCTGGCGGTGACGACGACGTGCGCCGGTCCTGGCAGTCCTGTAAACGAGAGGTGACTGGCGGAGTTGCCGGGAATGGGATTAGGCATACCGGTCATCATTGGGCTGGTCGGATCGACGACCGGATCGCTGTCACTGAAGTCACAACCGGTCCCCTGGCCGCCAAAGGGCATGGGAACGGAGTCGCAGCTCTGAATAGCCTGTTGCACCCACACCACGCCGCCCGCGCCAGCATAAGCTTCCAACGCAGGAATAGCGGCCGTGTAAGGAGTGATGAACTCAGGGGCCGTCGTGTCATCCCAGTTACAGATGACGACTCGATAGTCGCTGAAGTTGACCGTTGCTAGGTCTGCTGGCGTAAACTCGGTGTAAGTGTGTCCGTTAGCAGTGATGGCGTCCTTTAGAATGGTAAAGCCCCACGGATCGTGCGTTTCGAACAGCGCGAAGTCATTCGCGGCGGGCTGACCAATAGCAAACGTGTACTGAACAGTGTTGCTAGCTAGAGTCGCGTTCCAGCCGTTCGGCTCAAACCCGAGGGTCATCCCTGATCCAACCAGCAACCCGCAGCCCTTCGGGGCGGTGCCCACGTATTCGTAGTCTCCTGTGAAGGCCGCGTTAGGATTGCCGAACGTGTCGGTGATTGCACCGGCGGGCAGGTTCACCGTCAACGTTCCTGAGAAGATACTGTTGATCTGAATCGTGAACTCGACGGTATCGGGGTCGATCACTTGAACATTCGTCACGGATGAACCGGGGATGCCGCTAAGGTGCAGGTCGCTGGTCTGCACCGAGTTTGGATCCACAGCCTCGTTGAAGTTCAAGTCAAGTGTGTAGCTGGCCGGGCCGGGCGGCTGCAGGGTGCTGCCAACAGGTGGGACGGTGTCAGTCACTGATAGC
>JBKPLM010000109.1:0-17478 GCA_046731655.1 Verrucomicrobiota bacterium
GGCCGAGAACGACCTTACGTTGGTGCGAAAATATCTGGGCGGGCCGAACGTGAAAGTGGAAACCTATCTGCCGGATGGTTCAATCAAGCCACGCACCGGTGATCTTTACTTCATTGACAACGCAGTGCAGCCCGGCTCCGGAACCGTGAGAGCCCGCGGGGTCACGCCGAATCCCGATCGCGCGCTGTGGCCATCGGAATTTGTGCGGGTCCGTTTCATCCTGGACATGCTCAAGAACGCTGCGCTTGTGCCGGCGCAGGCTGTCCAGGTTAGCCAGAGCGGGCCGTTCGTTTTCATAGTGAAACCCGACAACACTGTAGATCTTCGCCCTGTGAAGCCCGGCCAGCGGCAGGAAGGCGATCTCACAGTGGTCGAGAGCGGGGTGAAACCTGGCGAGACCGTCGTTGTGACCGGCCAGCTCGCGCTTGCGCCGGGAGCCAAAGTAGTGCCCCAACCGTACGTTGCACAAAGTCCGGGGAACTCTCACTCCCAAGAGGTCGGGACTTCGAAAGACGGAATGTTATAATGAATGACGCGGAGCAACATGACGGCGAACGCGAAGTAAGAGACAGGGACCGCCGTAGATCGAGATCGTTTGGCGAGGACTTGCCCGAGCCGACGGCAAAGTTAGTTCCAATCGAGGGCTCGGGACTCTCCGGGCCGTTTATTCGCCGGCCGGTGATGACCGTGTTGCTGACGCTGTCTGTGATTGTTGCCGGTCTGGCGACTTACGGGAAGCTCGCTGTCAACGATCTGCCCGCTGTCGACTACCCAGTCATTCAAGTCAGCTGCTCGTATCCCGGCGCGGACCCCACCACGATGGCCAACAATATTGCGACGCCCCTGGAGAAACAATTTCTGCAAATTCCCGGGCTTGATATCATCACTAGCAATAGCACACAAGGGAACACGCAGTTCACCCTGCAGTTTGTTCTGAGCAAAGATATCACCGACGCCGCGACCGATGTGCAGGCGGCTATCCAGCGAGCCACTGGCAATTTGCCGCTCGACTTGCCGAGTCCGCCCACGTTCACCAAAACGAACCCGAACGATCAGGCCGTGTACTTGTTAGGCCTGATGTCGGATACGTTGACGGACTGGGATCTGTATAAGTACGCGTCCACCGCTGTCGCGCAGCGCATCAACATCCTGCCGGGCGTCTCGCAAGTGAATATTTACGGTGTGCAAGGCGCGATTCGAATAAAGGCCGACCCGTCGGCACTGGCGGCGCGTGGCTTGACGATGGACGATCTAGCCAGCGGGATTAAGTCGGGCACGGTCTATTCCGGCGCCGGGCAATTCGATGGCGCGCATCGTACCTTTGTGCTGCAGCCCCATGGCCAGCTCGATAAGGCCGAGGGGTATCGCGAGTTGATCGTGGCGCGCAACCCAAACGGTTTGCCGGTTTATCTGCGCGACGTCGCAGACGTTCGTCAAAGCGTACAGGATGAACGTATCTCGCGTTTTTTCTGGATGCGCGGTTTTAATCCGCCGGGCTCCGTAGTTGTGCTTGCGGTTTCGCGGCAAGCCGGCGCAAACGCAGTCGAAGTGGCCAACTCCGTAAAAGCCCTGTTCCCCGAACTGCGCGCAAGCTTGCCGGGCTCGATCAAATTCACCCCGGTGTTCGACCGGTCACAAACCATCGTCCATTCCGCAAACGACGTGAAATGGACGCTCATCATCGCGTTCGTGCTGGTGGTGGCGGTCATCTACGCTTTTCTCGGCCGCGCTACGGACACGCTCATTCCGGCTGTGGCATTGCCAATGTCGCTGCTGCTCACGGTGGCCGTGATGTACATGCTCGATTTCTCCATCAACAATCTCACTCTCATGGCGCTGACACTGGCCATCGGTTTCCTTGTCGATGATGCCATTGTGTTTTTGGAAAACGTGGTGCGCCGGGCCGAGCACGGCGAGTCGATCTTGAAGGCTACGTTCAACAGCGCCGGCGAAATTTCTTTTACCATCCTGTCGATGACGCTTTCGCTCGCCGCGGTTTTTATTCCGCTGGTTTTCATTCCCGGACTGCTTGGCCGCATCTTCCGCGAGTTCTCTGTGACGATCATCGTGGCGATTCTGGCCTCTGGGCTTGTATCGCTGACGCTCACGCCGTTGATGTGCGCGCGGATTCTCGGTGAGCGCAAAGCCGGCCACAAACGCGCCTGGATGGAACGGCACACCAGCCATTTCATTAAGCGAGTCATCGCTGCCTACGGTCGCGCGCTCGACTGGTTTCTGGATCGCGCGTGGCTAACCGTGCCGATCCTGATTGTCTGCATCCTCGGTCTCTGGTTCTTTTTCACGCATTTGCCATTCACGTTATTACCGCCGGGCGATAGCGGTTTCATTCGCGGCGTGTTCATCGCGCAGGAAGGGTCGTCGCCGGACCAGATGCGAGTCTATCAGGCGCAGGTCAATAAGAAACTCCAAGAGGATCCGGCCGTGGGGCAATTTTTCACGCTCGCCGGTTTCGCCCGGCGCGGCGCATTGTCGCAGGGCCTGATGTTTCTCTTTCTGAAGCCTCGCGGTGAACGCCCGGCTATCGACCAGGTTATTTTGCGGCTGCAAAAATCGATTGGCTCAATTCCCGGTATCACAGCTGTATTAACGCCAAGTCCCGTGTTGCAAATCAGTGTCGGCGCCACGAGCCAGAACCAGGGACAGTACGCCTACACTATTAGCGGTATCGTCCCAGAGGACGTTTATGCCGTCGCCGACGAACTAATGGCAAAACTGCAGCAGTTTAAAGGATTCGCCAGTGTCCGCTCCGATTACTACCACGACACGCCAAATCTTAGGATCGACATCAACCGGGACCGTGCTGCAACCTACGGCGTTTCTACTTCTGCAATTCAAAGCCTGTTGCGCAACGCTTACTCGCAAAACTATGTCTATCTCATCAAGGAACCGGATGACCAATATCAGGTCATTCTCGAAGTCAAAGACAAAGAGCGGGCGCACCCTGAGGACTTGGACGATCTCTATGTCCGCAGCAACACCAGTGGCAATTTCAGCGCGAGCGGCGCGGGCGGCGGAACCATAGCCACCACCACAGGTAACATGTCGAACCTGGTCCCGATGCGTGTTGTCACATCAACAAAGGAAGTTATTGGCCCGCAAGCCGTGAACCATTTGAATCAGTTCACCAGCGTTACCTTCAATTTCAACCTGTTGCCAAACGTCGCCATCGGTGATGCCACCAAGGCAATCGAGGATGCCTTCGCGCAAATCCATCCGCAACATCCGACTGTGCAGGGTATCTTCCAGGGCGAAACACTCGTGTTTCGGCAACTGTTTCACTCGCTGCCTCTGCTGTTGCTTGCCGCAGTCTTTGTTATGTATGTGATTCTGGGAATTCTTTACGAAAGCTATGTGCATCCTTTCACGGTCTTGTTCCCGGCGATTGTCCCCGCGTTAGTCGGAGGCCTGGCTACATTGTATCTCTTTCACTCGGTGCTCTCGCTTTACAGTGTGATCGGACTTTTCCTATTGTTAGGCATCGTGAAGAAGAATGGTATCATGGTTGTCGATTTTGCCTTGCAACGAATCGACGAAGGCTGGGATCTCCGCTCGGCCATCCACGAAGCCAGCTTGGAACGGTTTCGTCCCATTATGATGACTACGCTCGCCGCGCTGATGGGCGCGGTGCCAATTGCGCTCGGATTCGGCCAGGACGCCGCATCGCGCCGTCCGCTAGGCCTCGTGATCGTAGGCGGTCTGATTTTCTCCCAACTGATTACTCTATTTGTGACGCCGGTCATCTACCTATGGCTTGAATGGTTCCAGGAGCACGTCCTCGACAAGGTACCGTTCCTCCGCAGCGCGCACTTCCATCACGAAGGCGAACCCGCGAGAGAAGAGATGCGACCCGAACCTGCGGGCGTCCATTGATCCACAACTTAACTTTTTAACCTTTCAGGCCTTTAACGTGGCAAAGCCCATGCGCGCGATGGTTCTGGATAAGCCGCGGCAACCGCTCCAACTCCGCGATGTGGAGAAGCCGAAACCGGCCAAGGGACAACTGCTTGTGCGAATCGCGACGTGCGCGGTGTGCAGGACCGATCTCCACGTGGTCGATGGCGAACTGCCGGATCCAAAACTGCCGCTGATACCAGGTCACCAAATTGTTGGATGTGTTGAAGAAATCGGACAAGAAGTAGATTCGAAATTTAAAGTAGGCGACCGCGTTGGCATTCCGTGGCTTGGATGGACCGATGGCGAATGCGTTTATTGCCGATCAAACCGGGAAAACCTGTGCGATCGAGCGCGTTTCACCGGGTACACCATCGATGGCGGTTATGCTGAGTTTACTGTCGCGGACGCTCGGTTCTGTTTTCATTTGCCCGATCGCTATAATGACATAGAGGTTGCGCCGCTGCTTTGTGCGGGACTGATTGGTTATCGTTCTTATCGCAAAACTGGAGATGCACGCAGACTCGGCATGTATGGCTTTGGTAATGCCGCGCATCTGATCGCCCAGATTGCTCTTTATGAAGAGCGCGACCTTTTCGTGTTTACGCGACCACGCGACGTCGAAACGCAGCAAAGCGCGAAAGCGTTAGGCGCAAAGTGGGCTGGCGGTTCCGACGAGATGCCGCCGGAGAAACTCGACGCAGCGATTATCTTTGCCTCGGTTGGCCCGCTCGTGCCCGCAGCGCTGCGCGCGCTCGCCAAGGGCGGCATCGTAGTTTGTGGCGGAATTCATATGAGCGATATTCCTTCCTTTCCCTACACCGATCTGTGGGAAGAGAGGGTGATCACGTCGGTGGCCAATCTTACCCGCCGCGACGGCGACGAATTTTTCGAGATTGCGCCGCGCGTTCCTGTGCAAACTAGGACCCAAACCTTCCCCTTAGAACAGGCCAACACGGCGCTGGAAGAATTTCGAGCGGGCGAACTGAAAGGTACCGCTGTCCTAACGACTCAGTTGTAGCTATGATCGCTGGTCGGGTTGTTGTAGCGGCGCTTGTGGCAGGCGTCTAATCCATTATCTCGGTGCTTGTCACAAGCACCGCTACAACCCTTCGATTTCAGGGATTGCTGCATTCATCTTAAGCCGCTTCTCAGCGCGTTCCTATCTGCGTACGAGCGCCCATCGGCTTCACAAAATTCCCGGGAAGCGGCTTTTCATCGTTTCGCACTGAACCGGCAGCGTTGCCAAGTGCTTCTTCCTCTGGAGGCAGAAATGGTCTGAACCGGCTTTTGTCGATTGCTTTCATGAAGGCTTCGTGTGGAGAGACAATCCCTCTTTCAAGCAGCGCCCAGATGGCGTCGTCCATGAATTGCATCCCCTGCGCTCTGCCGGAGACAATTACGTCCTGGAGCTTTTGCGTCGCCCCTTCGCGCACGATCGCAGCGACAGCGGCGTTCGAGATTAGGATCTCGTTGACTGCGATTCGCCCGGGCCGATCCGATCTTTTCAGAAGCAATTGAGCGACCACTCCGCGCAGTGAATTCGCGAGCATGGCGCGCGCCTGCGATTGCCGGTCGGCGGGGAAAACGTCCACCATTCGATCGACCGTTTTGCGCGCATTGTTTGTGTGCAGAGTGCCGAATACGAGAAGGCCAGTTTCGGCTGCGGTGAGAGCCAGCGAAACTGTTTCCAGATCACGCATCTCTCCTACGAGCACAATGTCGGTATCCTCGCGCAACGCCGCCTTGAGCCCAGCGGCGAATGAACTTGAATTCGTAGGTACTTCTCGTTGAGTAATCGTGCTTCGCTTGTTGTCATGCACAAATTCGATCGGTTCCTCGATCGTCACGATATGCTTTGCAAAGTTTCGATTGATATAGTCGATCAATGCAGCCTGTGTAGTGGTCTTGCCGGACCCGGTCGGACCAGTCACAAGCACAAGGCCACCGCGTAAGTCGGCAAAGTCTTTTACCACGAGCGGAATCCCCAGGTCTTCCAGCGTGGCGATCTTGGTGGGAATTAGCCGAAAAGTTGCGCCGTAACCGTTTGACTGCTTGAAGTAGTTGCTGCGGAAACGGGAGGCTTCATCCATCTCATAGGCAAAATCGAGGTCGCCGCGTTGGTCAAAGGTTTCCCAGTTACGCGCTCCGCACAGTTCGCTCATCATCTGCACGGCTTCCTCGCGTGAAATCGGCTCGGCGCGAATGGGCATGATGTCCCCATGCACACGCATTTTCGGCGGTTGTCCCTGGGCGAAGTGCAGATCGGATCCACCGTGCTTCACGATTACGCTTAAAAATTGGTCGAGGTAAGCCATCGCTAATGACGAATGACGAATGACGAATGACGAATAAACGACGAAGTGAAAACGAGGGGGAAACGGGAAAACGGCGAGACCGTGAAACGGTCATCGCGCCGATTCGCCCATTCGCCCATTCGCCGTGTCGTTTTCATCTTTATGATTCGGTCACATTTTGATTTGTTGTCGCACCATTTGTTTTTGCTCGGCGCGCGCGTAAGCCTCCTGAGGGCTGATCAAGCCGCGCTGACACAGTTCGATCAGCGTATCGTCCATCAAGCGCATCCCTTGTTTTTTTCCAGTCTGAATAATGCCCGGCAACATATATGTCTTTGCTTCGCGAATAACATTCGCCACCGCGGGCGTGTTCGTAAGAATCTCCAAGGCCAGCACGCGTCCGGTGCCATCCGCCCGGGGTATCAGCTGGTGGCTGATGATTCCCCGTAGCGATTCGCTTACCATCACCCGGATTTGTTCTTGTTGGTGGGGCGGGAACACGTCGAGCAATCGATCAAGCGTGCGGGCCGCGCTGCTGGTATGCAGTGTTGCTAAAACAAGATGGCCGGTCTCAGCGGCCGTGATGGCGAGTGAAATCGTTTCCAAATCGCGCATTTCTCCGACCATGATCACATCGGGATCTTCCCGAAGTGAAGCGCGCAGCGCTGCGGCGAACGAGTCGGTGTGAGTGAATATCTCTCGTTGGGTAACGTGACAGTTTTTTGACGTCAAAATGTATTCGATCGGGTCTTCTAATGTGATGATGTGATCGCGGCGTTCCATGTTCACCTGCTCGACCATTGCCGCGAGCGTGGTCGATTTCCCCGTTCCTACTGAACCGGTCGCGAGGATCAGCCCGTTCTGGTAACGAGTGAGTAACTTGAGGCGCTCAGGCAACCCTAGTTCGTCCATGGTCCGGACGTGACTGTTAATCACGCGAAAGACGATCTCGATGCCAAGACGCTGACGAACCACGCTGGTGCGATAGCGGGCGAACTCGTTTTCATATGCAAAATCCGAGTCGCCGCGCGTATTGAGCTCGCTCTTATAGACGTCGGGAACAAATGCCTCAGCCAGAGCCGCGGTTTGCTCGGCAGTCAGCAGCGCTGCGTCCGGCCAGATTGCCTCGAGACGCCCATGCAAGCGCCATCGCGGCTGCGCGCCCGTTGCCAGATGAATGTCGGACGCGCCGGCTTTTTGGCCGACCTCGAGATAATCATCCACGTGCCGCAGCGACTGCGATTTCACGGGAAGTTCCGGAGACTTAGCGATCATGTGGGCCTGGGGAAATCATTACGCAGGCCAGGCCAGCGCGTAAATCCTAAAACGAGCGCGTCGCACAGGACCCGTTAAATACCCGGGGGTTATGTTTTGCGGCGTGGTTTCCCTCCAAAATCAGTCAGTCGATTTTTGACAAACTCGACAATCACAGGCCGAACCAGGCTGGCTACCACCTTCATTGCGGCCAAGGCCAAACCAGTCTCAGCCAGCTTCTTCGTGGATTCACGTTTACCTTTTGCATCGACGTAGATTTTCTTCTTCCGCATGGGCGCCAAAGCGATTAAAGCACCGACCGCAGCTGCCGCGCTAATCCAGGAAACGGTTTGTTCTCGAAATGATCTGCGGAATTTCGCGGCGAAATCCAATTCATGGCGCAAAACGCTCAAATCGCGCCCGATGCGTTCCCGCGAAAGCTCGATTTCCGCTCTCAGTTCGTCGATTGATTTGTTACGTCCAGAGTTCTCAACCATTCGCGATCTTTCTTTAATTCGTCCAGGGTGGCGCGAAAAAACGGTTTGGTAATTCGGCTCCGCGCGATCATCAGCAACACCAGCGCCGTTATGAAATGCAGCCCAGCGACTGCCAGCGCTATCCATGGCCATGAAATTCCAGCCAGATGGGCTAACCCCACGACGGCGCCCGTTATGAGAAAAACATAGCCCACCGCACAGAGCAACACTGCGAAGATCAAGCAACCAGCCAGTATCAGTAATTGCACTGCCGCCGCTTTTGATTCCTGCGCTAAAAGGATAAAGCGGCTTTCAAAAAATCCGGCAAGCGCGCTCGCGAGCGCCAACAGGTTTTGGAGCAGACTGACATGCCCCGCAGGATTGCGGGACCGAGAGCTCTCGCTGATCATCTCCGAAAGCCTTCGGAGTTAACGCCGAAAGATCAATCCCAGAACAAACCCGATTCCGAGCGCGGTAAAGATCGCCTTTGTTGGATTTTCGCGCACGTATTGCTCCGCGTCTTCCTGGAATGTGCGGGCGCGATCCCTCGCATCTCCCCATGCTTGTTCTGCTTTGCCGCGTGCTTCGCCCCATTTCTGCTCTGCCTTGCCGCGGTACTCTTCAGCTATGGAGCCTGCCGCCGACTTTAAGTCTTCAGCTGCCCTGCGCGCATGTTGTTTACTGCTCTCCAGCTTGTCGCGTGCGTCCCCCGCGGCGGGCGTCTTTTGTTCTGCTTTATTCTCTTCTGCCATTTGTATTCTCCGGTTGATTATCGGTGGGAGTATCCGCGTGGTTGACAAATTCGGCAAACAAATCTCGCACCAAAGTTGAGCAGCACGTCGGAGCCCCCGAAAGCCAATCGCACTTCGAACGGTTTGCGGTCTTAGCCCGCTGAACCGAAAAACAAGTTATTGTTCGCGAAAAATAATGCGCGCTTTTGTCAGATCGTACGGTGAAAGCTCGACCGAAACTTTATCTCCTGGGACGATCCGAATAAAATGCTTTCGCATCTTACCCGAGATATGTGCAAGCACGTTGCGTTGTCCCGGAAGATCGACCCGAAACATGGTCCCCGGTAGTACCTGAGTTACCGTGCCTTCCGTTATGATCTGTCCTTCCTTCGACACGCGGCGAATATACGCCTGAACGCGCATCGCTCAACTCGCCTAACAAGCTGTTTTAAGCTAAACGGGGCATGCGAGGTCGGGGCAGCGCACGCGTCTCGCGTTGGCGAGCGCGTCTTTGCGATTGCGAACTTTACTTGAGAGTTTGTACCGTCGCGAAACAATGAGATTCAAAGGGAAGCCTGTTTCGGCGCGACGCCGAAACCAGCACGCGAGACGCGTGCGCTACCCGACGATCTACCTGCGTGCGTTGTCCTTTAGCGCACCTAACGCAGCTGATCCTGGGAGATTGTCGGCAAATATTCCCGAAGTTCCTGGCGTTTCCACCACGCGCCGGTTTGCTGGCGCTCCTCATTGGTAGTAAAACGATAGCGATAAAACATCGCGCGGATGTACTTGGGCGGTTTATCCGGGAACGGGTTACGCGCAAGCAATCCGGTTACATCCCGCGATCCCTCGAGCAGCCTGACGATTAGCCCAACCAACCATGGATTTTGCTCAGGAGCTTCCAAGGCGGCAAACCACATCTGCCAATCAAGTCTTGGTTGATGCGGTGCGCACCAGCCTGGCGCGCGTTTCACGTCGCCTGGTTTCCATTTGAATTCATAGGGCGCCCAATCGATGCCATTGGTGCTGCCTTCGATCATTATTTCGCAGCGGTCCTTGGTCATTACGCGAAAGAGTCCGTAGCCGTTCACGATCCGAAATGCTTCCAGTTGTTCGTAGAAGTTAACCAGCCATCCTGGCGGTCGGCTTTGCGGCTTGAATGCGCTGAGAATGAGCCAGGCGTTAATTGGAAACGTGACAACAATTACTGCAATCGCGCCATAGCTGCACAAGCGACCTGGTAGGGCGCGACCGGTCCGAGCTCGCCACGGCAAGTCTGCGACCGGACTGGGATTTGGCGCGCCGATGGTGTGCCCGCGTACGGCCCTGCGGTCTGTCCCTACCACAGAGTCATCGATCAACAGCAAACACAACGTGATCGTTAGCAGATTGAAGAAGCAATAGTTGCCGGTGAGCGCGATTACGATTTGAAGGAAAATCATTAAACCCGCAGCAACCAGCCGCGGACGTCGCGGCGCCCAAATGAAAAATGGCCCTACGATCTCCACTGCGACACAAAACGCGACTGAGAAGTGTTTAAACCATTCCGGGGTTTTGTCTGTCCACCAAGCGAAGACTGTGGGCAACGGTTGCGACCAGTAATGATAATCGAGTGCTGTGAGAGCGCTCCAATGAAACGAATGATTCAGCCAGCCCCAGGAATCGTCGCCGCTGGTCAGCTTCACGACGCCGGACATAAGCATTAATTTGAAGAGAAGGAACTTGAGCAAAAACAAACCCGCTCGTGAGACTGGAAAAGCTGTAACCGGGGTCGCTGACTCCGGCCTCCATAACCGGTCACGCGGCCATAGTCGCCATGGCGCGAGAAAGATCGACAAAAAACCGGTCTCCAGCAGGAGAACATCCCATTGAAAGCTGAGGAACACTTGTCCAGCAATTGCGAGCGAGAGGTAAAAGACAAAAAGCACGATGAGGCAAAGCGCGGGAGCGATTCCAAGAATTAAAACCAGCGAAAGAACAACGCCGCCGCCACAAAGGAAATGGAGAAAGGTGTTGCTCGAATCGAACCAGCAAAGTGTCGGCAAAAGAAAATGAGCATCTGGGCCAAGTTGCTGCCGAACTGCCGGCAGAAACCGACTTACTGGCGACATTCCGTTGCTACCAACAAGCCCATCGACTTGCACCCAAAGCGAAACAAATGCGATCAGATAGATGAGGCCAAGCATGCGGAGAAACCAGCGCCGCGCCCAAAAGTAGGTCGGCGGCCGCACATCTTTGCCCCACAAGAATCGAGTGAAAGTTGACCCGAGGCTGCGATGCCGCGCGATGAGTTTGTAAGCGGTTTCAGAAATCCCTGCGAAACCAGGGACGTGATCGTAGCTCCATGCCAGCCATTTGCGCGAAGATCGATATCGCAAGGAGCGATATACGGCTTCGGCGGCAAAGAATGCTTCGCCATCCGGCTCGATGAACGCAACGGCGCGCTTGAATTGGTCGATTGGAATTTCGGGAAACCGCGCGGCTGCTTCTTGATAGGTCGCGTAATCCACTTTGCCCGCGGTGATTTCGCGCCAACGCTCGATCCACCTCCTGCAAAAAAGACACTCGCCATCCCAAATCATGAGCGGCTTTGGCGGCGGGTTCGAAACGCGGAGGCGCATTGGCGATCCTTAATCTCGTTAGTAGAACGTGAGAGGTGACTGGTGAGAAGTGAGAAGTTTGTTTCTACCTCCCACTTTTTTCACTAATCACTCACGTACTCACTGAACTCCGCCCATACTGGCGCGTGATCGGATGGTTCCTTGCCCTTGCGCATTTCAATGTCAATTCCCGATGCGTTGCAGCGCTTCGCTAGTTTTTCGCCAGCCAGAATCGCGTCGATTCGCAGGCCGCGATTTCTTTCAAACGCGCGCATCTGATAATCCCACCAGCTGAAAAGTTCGCCTTCCTTGTGATGAATCCGCAGTGTGTCCCGCAAGCCGATCTCGCATAGTTGCTGAAACGCGGCACGTTCGCCATCGGAACACATAATGGCGCCACGCCACAGATCTGCATCGTAAACGTCGATATCTTCCGGCGCGACGTTGAAATCGCCGCACACGACAACATCGTTCGATTTTTCTTTCGCGATGCAATCCCGCAGGCGGTGGTACCAATGCAGTTTGTATTCGTACGCAGGCGAACCGACCGCTTGCCCGTTCGGCGCATAAATCGAAAAAATCCGCAGGCGATCAATAGTTACCGCAATCACGCGCGCCTGCGGATCGACCACTTCATCACAGAGCGACGGACGCACGTTCTGTAGCTCAATTTTCGACAGGATCGCGACGCCGTTGTACGATTTTTCCCCATGATAAGCCGCGTAATAACCGGCCGCCTGCAAAGCGAGCGCCGGAAATTGGTCGTCCGTGCATTTTGTTTCCTGCAGGCAAACGACGTCCGGCCCCGTCGCCTCCAGCCAGGCAAACAGGCGATCCTGGCGCTTGCGCAGCGAGTTAATGTTCCAAGAAACAATGCGCATGCCTAAGACCGTGATCGGTGAACTGTGATCAGTGAAGAGTAAAAGCTAGGCGACGAGTAACGTCCGATCACTGATCACCGATCACTGATCACCGTTCACCGATCACAACTCTAACTCCACACCCGGTGCCGGGACAACGACTTCCGACCGGGGCAGCTCGGCCGACAATGTTGAGCGCATCCATTGCACAGCTGGTGGATCGCCGTGCACGAGAACAATTTTGCCCGGAGAAAGTTTTTTGGCGTAATCGATGAGCGACTCACGCGTCGCGTGTGCGCTGAACTGAAACTGTTCAATATTGCAGCCGATGCGCTGGGTCGGTTTGTCGGGGTCAAGGGCAACCTCGCCGTCCGTTCCCGCCTTCCGGAGAAGACCGGCAGGCGATTCCGGGCTGGCGTAGCCAACAAAAAAGATCGAATGCTGCGGATTCTCGATCAATCGACGCGCAAGAACATTGGAGAGTGTTTTTGGTATCATCATCCCGCTGGAGAGCACGTAAACACGTCCCGGTCGCAGCGGCGCGTCACGCACTGTTTCGTCGTTCAAAATGAATGGCGCGGCTTCTCTCATTAGTTGTAGACGCGGCAGTTGCCGGCGAGTCATGTGCGCGCGGCGATCGTAGATATCGGTCATCTTCGAACTGAGACCGCCAATATAAATTGGGAACTCTCCCGAGAGCGTTCGGGATTCACGACGGAATTTATAAAGCATGGCCAGGACCTCTTGCGTTTTTCCCAGCGCGAAGACCGGTATGAGCACGCATGAGTGGCGCTCAAAAGCTGTGGCAATCGCTTCTGCCAGGCGCCGCTCTTCACTGGCCCGTGTCCAGCTGGTAGGTTTTGGGTGATCTCCTCGCGTGCATTCCATGATCAGGACGTCGATCTTTTCTTCCGGAAAAACTGCTGCTTCCATGATCGTTTGGTCGTCGAAATTGACGTCCCCCGTGTAAAAGACCGTTTGCCCTTCCGCCCGCACCAGAATTCCGCTTGACCCCAGTACGTGTCCCGCGTCGAAAAACTCGAAGGTCAGCGCGTCTTTTTCGCGCAGAGGTGCGCGCTCGCCCGAAATGGAGATTCGTTGACGTAATGGGCACCAACGCCAGCGTTCCGATGCGCGATCGGTTTCCCGATGCGTGAAGAGCGGATACAACCCCGCGACGGCGCGACTAATCTCCTCGCGTTGCCGGGTCATCACATTAACCGAGTTGTGCAAAAGCACGTTGCCGATCTCAGCCGTGGGTTCGGTCATGAAAACGCGGGCGGTTGGAAAGCGCCGCATTAGCACTGGCAATGTGCCAATGTGATCCTGGTGAGCATGCGAGATCAGGATCGCCTCGATCTCCTGACCTGCGATCGCTTTGAAATTCGGCAACGCACCTTCACCGGTCTCCTTGGGATGCATTCCGCAATCGAGCACCAGTCGGTGGCGGCCCATCTCGAGATAATATGAATTCGCACCAATCTCGGTGCGGCGTGTCAAATTAATGAATTTCAAATGCAGTTTTGGTTGGTGCAGCTTTCAATTCTTCTACCAGCCGCGCAATTCTCTGAACAGTCGCTTTCGCGCCCAGTCTAAGTACGGGTCGAATGAAAGGAGAAACGAAGCCGAAAGGCGGTGCAAACAGTCACCTTGAACAGGACATTTGCATCCACATTTTCACTGTCTCTTCCGCGATGGTCGGCGTTTGCCTGACCGTTATTGGGCTGATCCGCGTCGTTATCACGCTCGGAACGGTGGACACATTGGCGGATGATTTGTTGGCCGCCGACGCACTGCTCTTTCTGATCTCTTGTTTGCTTTCTTACTGGGCGCTTCGCTCGCGGGGCCTGCGTAGAATGCATCGCCTTGAAAGAATCGCGGATACCATATTTATCGCCGCCATGATCGGGATGGTCGTGGTTTGCGCGTTGATCACATACTCGGTTTCTATTCCCGCCCGGTAGATCGCTGGGCTAAAGAAGCTCCTCGAAAATCCGCAGCCAGTTTCCGCGCAGGATTTTTTCCATCTGCTCGTCGTCGAAGCCGCGCTCAATTAATTTGCGAGTGAGGTTGCGGGCGTGAGAATGGTTTCTTAAATCGGGGATGAATTGAGGCGTTGTGAACTTTTCGGCGAGCTCCTTTTTCGCCGACTCCGTCCAACGGCTATAAATAAACTCAAAGAAATCAAATCCAATGCCGACGCAATCGATGCCAATCAAATTGGCTATGTGTTCAATATGATCGACGTAGCAATCGAGAGTGCTTGCTTCTTCTTTTGGACTCACCAGGACCGAATTAACGCCAATCACCCCGCGGCGTTCGCCGATCATCTTGATCTGCTCGTCGCTAATGTTGCGCTCGATATCGTAGTAGCGCCTTGCATTTGTGTGCGACACAATGGGCGGCCTGGTTGTCATTGATAAAATCTCATTGAAGCCAGCCGGGTTGATGTGCGCGAGATCGATGACGATGCCGAGCGCTTCACATTCTTGCACAAGATCGCGACCAAACCCCGTTAAGCCGTCGCTAGATGAGCCCTTCGCTGCGAAAACGCCGCCGTTACCCGCAGCATTGCGACGGGCATGGGTAAGTCCGATCGAGCGCACACCGAGTTCGTAAAACGCACGCAACAAATTCAAGTCGGTTCCCAACGGCTCTGCTCCTTCCATCGTGATGAGGAGCACGATTTTGTCTGCGTCACGCGCGTTTTGAATTTCGTGCCAGCTTTTGCAAATCGCGAAGCGCGGACACGCGTACGCTTCGGTATACAATCGCGCAATTTGATCGAGTGCCACGCGCAAGCCTATCTCTGGGAGATAACGGTCCTCGATGTAGATCGCGACACCCACCACGCCGATGTTCCCGGTTTCGAGTTCCGATAAGAATTCCGTCTCAAGCACGTTCTTGCACTCGCGTTTTTCATACAAATCCATCGGTAAATCGAAATGAAGATCGATGATCCCGCCGGCTTGCAGCCGGTCGATTCGTTCTTCGATGGATTTGTCAGTCATGACTGGCAGAAGAAACCGCAGATTACGCGGATGTCACGGATAGAAAATAATCGGACAAAGCCTCGACACTTCACGCAGATCGCCCTTCGTAGAGAATAGAAACCCGCAACGTAGTGAAGTGTTGTAGCCACGGCCCCCGTGAGCCGTCACTCACTAACTTCCTCCTTTGGTCTGACCTGGCTGATTGTAGCCGCGGTCGGTGACCGCGGGGCCGGAGTCAGCGATTCCAGCTACATCATCTACTGACTGTTAGCCACCATTAGCGGCGCAGCCTTACTCGCTTCAATCTGAGCCGTCACCTTCTGAAGACCCGATGCCAGAGCTTCGATTTGCTTTTCTTGCTCCGCAAGCTTGGACTGAAAGCTCTTCTGTTGCTGTACGACGGTTGCTTCCAAATCTTCCACCCTGCGATGCTCTTTAAGGAATTCATTAAGCAACATCGCGTTTACTGCGTCATAGCGCACCGTATAGATTTCTCCGTCCTAGTCGCGCACCACCAAATTCGGGTCCACGGCCGCCACTTCTTCGGCGATCAAGCCAAACTGCGGTGTGTTTGTGTTGTCGCTCTTGTAGTGGAACGCGACTGGTTTAAGCGCCAGGATAGCTTCACTGGCGTTGTCCATTGGTCGAATCTCCTTCTTGAACCGGCGCGAGGAGCTGATCGTGCCAAGCTGACCCGCCCCGTCTATTACGACATTTACTGCGTCGTTAAATCCGGTCGTAACCCCGCGAATGCCGGCGATAAAGGTTTTGGTCTGAGGACCGCCGATGCGGATCGTAGCCGACTCGCCGGGGAAGCCTACGTTGCCGATATCGATGTTGCTATCGCCTGTCGTAAGAGATGCCCCTGCACTACTGCCCAACGCGATGTTGAAGTTGCCGGTGGTGTTGTTAAAGAGCGCTTGATAACCGTTGGCCGTGTTGAAGCTGCCTGTGGTGTTGAGACTGAGCGCACTACGACCAATGGCCGTGTTTCGGCCGCCGATGGTGTTGTTCACAAGCGCGCTAGCACCGATGGCCACGTTGAAGTTGCCGGTAGTGTTGCTAGCGAGGGCACGATCACCGTTGGCTGTGTTGGCATCCCCCATTGACGTTGTTAACGAGCGCATTAGCGCCGGTAGCCGTGTTGGCGTTGCCGGTGGTGTTGAAAAAGAGCGCACTCTCACCGATGGCCGTGTTAGGGGCGCCACTGGTGTTGCTCAAAAGCGCTCCCGCGCCGATTGCCGTATTTTCGTCTGCGGTGTTGACAAAGAGCGCCCCAGCGCCAATGGCTGTGTTGAACGCCCCCGTTTTGTTGCTCTTGAGCGAGAGAAAACCAATGGCCGTGTTGTATGTGCCAGCGGTAAGACTGAGAAGGGCATCTTGCCCTTCTGCCGTGTTGCCTCCGAGGTAGCCACCATCCGGCGGCGGACTAACTGCCTGCACGTTTGGCAAAAGTCCAATGCAGACGAGTGAAAGGATCAGAAGAATTGATTCAGCTTTTTTTTCATAGCGTGAAGTCTCCAAAGAGTCTGGCTAAATTGTCGAGGCCAAAATTTCTCAAGAGCAGATTATTTCCCGCCAAACGCACGAAAAGACACGAACCCGAAAGCTTTCGGGGCAGAGATTCCTATCTCTTTTATTAAACCCCGTTGGGGTGTTCCATGGCATCCGCCTTGGTATTCTGGCAAGCTTCGCGTTTCGTCATTCCTTCGTGCTTTGCCATTCGTCATTGACCCAAAGAGATTCCTCGACGGAGCCTGCCCTGAGCGAAGTCGAAGGGCTCGGAATGACAGATAGCGGACCGCTACTTGCTAAGTTCAAGCATCCGCCGAATGGGGAGCTCTGCGCGCTTGCGCAATGGTTCCGGCAAAGTGATCTCCGGTTCCATGTTCAAGAGCGCGTCGTACGCTTTTTCGAGCGTGTTCATCTTCATGAACCGGCATTCGCCACAGAAGCAGTTATCTGTCGGACCGGGGATGAAGGTCTTGTCAGGGATTTCTTTATCGAGACGGTGCAATAGACCGGCTTCCGTTACGACAATGATCTCGCGCGCAGGCGATTCTCTGCAAAAAGTCACCATTTTTTCGGTGGAACAAACTTCATCAGACAGCATGCGCACGGCATAGGTGCATTCCGGATGGGCTACAACCGGCGCATTAGGATATTGTTCGCGAATCTTGTTGATACTGCGCGCTGTGAACTCGACGTGCACGTAACAGTTGCCCTGCCACAAATCCATTTTACGTCCCGTCCGTTCCATCACCCACGCGCCGAGATTTTGGTCCGGAACAAAGAGAATGTTTCGATCAGCTGGCGCGGCGCGCACGATCTTGTCGGCGTTCCCGCTGGTGCAAA
>JBKPLM010000110.1:0-2914 GCA_046731655.1 Verrucomicrobiota bacterium
GCGCCAAGCTTGTAAGTCCGACGAATCCCGTGGCACATTCGAGGATGATGCAACGGGATCCCTCGACTTCGCTCGGGCTGACAGCGGGAAAAAAGCGGCTCTTGCTTTTCGATATTGATGGGACGCTGATCCACTCTGGCGGCGCGGGTGTGCATGCGCTCAAATCGGCTTTCAAAGAACGTTTCCGCATCACTGACGACCTGCACGGCATCGAAATCGCTGGTATGACCGACTCGGGAATCGTTGTCAGCATTCTGAACAAGCACAGGATTCCCGCCACCAATGAAAACGTGAGCGCCTTCCTGGACAGTTATGTTCATTTTCTTTCGCTCGAATTGCCACGTCGCAAAGGCAAACTGCTTCCGGGCGTTCTGGAATTGCTTCGATGCCTCAAGTCGCGACCACATCTCGTGCTGGCGCTTCTCACTGGCAATGTCTCCCGCGGCGCACAGCTAAAGCTGGAACATTACGGCGTCTGGCACTTTTTTGAATTTGGCGCCTTCGCTGACGATCATCGAGACCGTAACCGGCTCGGACCGTTCGCCCGCGCGCGAGCGAGCGAAAAGCACGGTCGCGAGTTCTCCGCTTCGGAAATCGATGTAATTGGCGATACACCGCGTGATATTGCTTGCGGCAAGGCCTTGGGCGCACGCACGGTCGCCGTGGCAACTGGCACTTGGAATCGCGATCAACTTGCTGAATATCACCCGGATTTTCTGATCGATAACCTTTCGAATGTGGAAAAAGTAATCGATACGCTCGGATGGTGATCCATTGACGAATGAAGGGTTGAATGAAAAAGAAGGACGCCTCCCCACCTGCTCCGAAACCGCCTCGAGACCGGCCCAATGTGTTGCCACTCAAGGGCGAAATCGATCTTCACGTTTCTCCCGTAGTCACCGCATCGCTTACCGCAATGATCGAGAAACAACCAGAGCGAGTGGTGATCGATCTTTCGGACGTGACTTACATCGATAGCGCAGGTCTGGCGGCTCTTATTCAGGCGATGCAAAAGGTGGAAGCCTACGGAGGAAAATTTTTGCTGGCTGGTTTGCAGGAAACCGTGCGCTCAATTTTCGAAATCTCCCGGCTCGATCAGGTGTTCCAGATCTTCCCGGACACGGATACCGCGCTGGCCGCCACGTGACACGGACTCGAGGGTAGAACGAACGCGGACGGATCGCGCCTCTCCGCTGCTATACGATGGGGGTCCAGGCATACTCGTCAGGCCTCGGCGTCATTCGTGTCTGCTGGATAATCTTCGTAGTATTCTGGTTGCTGAGGGCCTTCTCGACCAAGCGCACGATCTACCGCGAAAGCAGCGCGGAGCGAGCCCGATACTGGCTGGTACTCGTGATTGGTTATTTTCTGGTGATCAAGTCGAGCAGTTTGCCCTCTCCATTCGATTGGTTGGTTGTTCCCCACACAAAATTAAGCGCCTGGACTGGTGCGTTCCTTTGCGTGAGCGGCCTTGTGTTTGCACTTTGGGCAAGGGTGATACTCGGAAGAAACTGGAGCGGTGTGATCACACTGAAAGAAGGACATGAACTCATTGAGCGCGGGCCTTACCGCATTGTGCGTCATCCCATTTATACAGGCATCCTTGCCATGTTTTGCGGTACCGCCATCGCCATGGGGTACTTCGGCGGATTCTTAGGCCTGTTGCTCGTCTTCGTAAGTTTCTGGCTGAAGCTCAAACGTGAAGAAGATTTGATGCTAAAACATTTTCCGGACAAATACGCCGCTTATCAGCGAAGAGTAAAACGTATCATTCCGTTTCTCGTTTAGCCACGCTGCATAGGATCGCGAGCGTCTCGTAGATGTTTTTTGAAATGTCGAATTGCGCCGCGAGTTGACGGTTTGTCGACCTCGCCGCGGCGCGGCGAGAAGGATCGGACCAGAGTCGAATAGCATCGCGCAAAGCGAGGAGATCGCCTGCGTGATCGACAATTGATCCATGAACTCCGTTCTCGATGATTTCGCTAAAGCCGTTCGAACGCGTCGTGATCACCGGCAAACCGCAGGCGAGCGCCTCTAGGCAGGCATTGGAAAATGGATCGTAAATCGTAGGCAAGATAAAAATGTCCGCAGCGGCGTAAACTCGGACAAGATCCCTAACTTCCCCCAGGAACTTAACACGCTTCGATTTGTAGAGGCGTTCGTTCCCGCGACCGGCAACGAGCAACCGAACTGTGCTGTCTCCGCACAGCGCCGCTGCTTCGATTGCAAAAAGTAAGCCCTTGCGCTCCCAGCCAGACCCGGCAAACAAAAGCGCGGTTTGGTCTGGCTTCAGTTTCAAATACTCGCGGGTTTTTTCCCGCAGCTCTGGCTCAAACCGGAATTCTTCCAACGGGACGCCGTTGCGAACGATGTCGATCTGGTCCGCGAGGTAACCGTAAAGATTGACAAGCTCGTCTTTGACCATTTGTGAGGCAGCGATCACTCGGCCGCTGTTTCGGTTGACGAAAAGCGACTGTTCCAGACGTAACAGATCGCGATGCTTGTGGCTGAGGCCCCGGACAAATCGTTTCAGAGGCAGCTCAAACCTTCTTCTGCGATCGAGCCAGGCGCGATGGACTCCATCACCGGCCCGATAGACGTCGCAGCTCCAGACGCGCTCGAGACTGAACAGGACATCGCAATGAATGTTGGCGCGGATTTGCTCCAGCGTATTGGCAAACCCAATCGGCGATTTGTCGGGCAAGCGCATGATCGATCCGAACGGCCACTCGGCGTCCGGCCAATCATTCGTCGCAACTAGCTGCACCTCATGCCCGGCTTCGATCACGCCACGCGCGAGGCGTTTTAAGTACGCCTCGGCGCCACCAGTCGAAGAATAACCGCGTCGGACAAAGACAATGCTGAGTCTTTTCGTCATGCTATTCGAGTCCGTCTCGTTAGTTCAATTTGCGCA
>JBKPLM010000111.1:0-15633 GCA_046731655.1 Verrucomicrobiota bacterium
GAACAAAACCGGAGACATCGCCGCCGAGGCGCGCGATTTCTTTGACGATGCGAGAGCTTAGATAAGTGTATTCCTCCTTTGGCATGAGGAAAATTGTTTCTACCGCCGCATCCAATTTCCGGTTCATCAGCGCCATTTGAAATTCAAATTCAAAATCGGAGACGGCGCGCAGACCACGGATGACCGCTCCGGCCTCTTCCTTTCTCGCGAACTCGACAAGTAATCCTTCGAACTCAGCGATTCGCACGTTGTCGATTTTCCCCGCTGTTTCGCGCAGCAAATTGAGACGATCGTCGAGCGAGAAAAGAGGTTGTTTCTCATCATTATGCGCTACAGCCACCACGACTTCATCGAACAGTTTCCGCGCGCGCTCGATCACATCGAGGTGACCGTTTGTTACTGGATCGAAACTGCCAGGGTAAATTGCCCGTCGCATGTTCGAAAATTCGCAGAGGAATTGGAAAATGAAAAGTGTATTGAAAGCAAAGGCGACGAGCGAAACCGAAAAGTCTCTGTGCGAGTTGCCTAAAATTCGTGAGACACGAAATTGATCATCACTCCCATGGGCGATCCAATGCCATACAAGACGATCGCCGTGGCGAGCACGTTTTCTCCGCGATTTAAACAGGTGCTTGCGGAAGCGAAGCGCATTCAGGAACGCTTTTCCGCCGATCTTCACTTGATCTATGTGGGCGAACGCAATGAGGAAATAGCAAAAAAGTTTGGCGACGCGCTGGCACAGCTGGAACTCCCTCTCGATTCAAAAATTCACTACGAAAAAGGAGACCCCGCCGAAGCGATTCTGCGCGCGCTCGCTCGCGAGAAAATCGACGTGATCGTCGCCGGCGCACTGGAAAAGGAGGTGGCGCTGCATCAATTCCTGGGCAATGTAGCGCGCAGGCTAGTACGAGAAGCCCAATGCTCGGTCATGCTTTTCACCAGGCCGACGGTGAAACCGAGACCGCTTCGCCGCATTGTTTTCGTTGCCGACTATTCCGACCATGGCTTGCAGGCCTTAAAACGAACTCTACCAGTGGCCGCAGCGGAATCGTGCGAGCGGCTTTATGTCATTCGTATCATCACCACGTTTGATCAGGCGCGCGCATCAATTCGGGCGGATGCCAGGAAGGGCGAAAAACCTCAAACGAAGGACGAGGAAGAGGACGCTCTAGAAAAATTCGTTCTTTCGGCCGGCGCCACCGAAGTTCCAATCGAGGTGCGGTGCATTCGTGGGAACACCGGGCTGGCTGCCTCGGATTTTGTTCAAGCGGTGTACGCGGATTTGCTCGTGGTGCCGCTGCAGAAAAATTCCGGTGAGACTCAGCAACTGCCAAGTAATATCGCGTGGGTAACCGACGTCATTCCATGTAATCTTTGGGTAATTCGGTGAATTGAACTGCCGTTCTTGCGCAGGATTTGTTGGGGGCACTTGTATCAAACGCCTTTCTATAGGATTCGGCGGTTGATACAACAGGCTACGACAACACATGGAGCCTGAATTCCAACCGTACGGGTTGCCGCATCTCACGGTCATTTTCCTCACAATCGTCTTGCCGTTTGCGCTTGCCGCGATCGTGCGACGCACAAAATCCCAGCGCTTTGAACGGGCGATTGTTGCTCTTATCTCGGCAGTGCTGATGTTGAACTACGTCGCGTATCTGATTTTTGTGCGTCGTCACGGCGTCGTGCGATGGCAGGATATGTTGCCGCTGGAGCTCTGCGATTGGGGAATTCCCGTTGTAATCGTGGCGATGTGGACCGGAAATCAGCGCTGGTTCGAGGTTGCATATTTCTGGGGAATTGGCGGCACGTTGCAAGCTGTGCTCACGCCAAACCTGCGCTTTGGCTTTCCAGATTGGCGATTCATCAGCTTTTTCACCTCGCATTGCGGAATCATCATCGGTGTGGTCTTCCTGATGTTGACACGCCGATACCGGCCGTATCCCATGTCGATTGTGCGCGTGTTTATCTGGTCGGAATTTTATTTTGTCTTCACGTTGATTGCCGACCTCTATACCGGACACAATTACGGATTCCTGCTGCACAAACCAGAAGCCTTTTCCATCTTGAGTTTTCTCTCCGATTCGTGGCTGCTTTACCTCATGCAACTGCATGGGCTTGCGTTGCTTTTCTTCCTCGGATTGTACGCACCATTTGCTATTTTCGATCTGGTGCGACGCAATGGAGCTACCAATCATTAAAGCGAGGTCATGCCGAGTGGAGCGAGGAATCTTCCACTTGGCGATTTGGTCACACTCCATAGTTTGAGTAATGTTCTGCGCGATTTGGGAGGTCCCTCGCCCCGAAAGCTTTCGGGGTTTTGGAGATGACATGCTGAGGAAGTTATGAGCGAGAAAGCGAAGCCATTGCGTGTTGGCAAAGTCACGATCGACGGCAAACGACCGGTATTCATTCTCGGCCCATGCGTGATCGAGTCGGAGAAGTTTGTCCGGCGCATGGCGAAGAAGATTGCTGAAATCTGCGTGGCTGAAGATATCGATTTCATTTTCAAGGCCTCGTATGACAAGGCGAATCGAACTTCGGTCCGCTCTTTTCGCGGAATCGGAGTGCGCGAAGGTTGCGAGATTCTTTCAGCCATTGGCCAGGAGTTGAAAATTCCCGTCACAACGGATGTTCATTTGCCTGCGGAAGCCGAAATTGCCGGCGAAAAGATCGATATGTTGCAAATCCCGGCGTTTCTCTGCCGCCAAACCGATCTCTTGCACGCGGCTGCGAAAACGGATCGGGCTATCAATGTGAAAAAAGGTCAGTTTCTTGCGCCGTGGGACGTGCGCAATATCGCCGAGAAATTGATTGCGTTTGGCACTGAGAAATTCTGTTTCACGGAGCGCGGCACTAGTTTCGGCTATAACAACCTTGTTGCCGATATGCGCTCGCTCTGTTGGCTGCGCGACGCTGGCTATCGCGTAATTTTTGACGCGACCCATTCGGTGCAGCGGCCGGGTGGGGCAGGGGACTCGACATCAGGCGACGGTATTTTGGCGCCGGCGCTGGCCAGGGCGGCGATGGCCACAGGGTGCGACGGAATCTTCATGGAGGTGCACGAAAACCCCGCTCGCGCATTATCAGATGGGCCAAATCAGATTCCCCTAAAGGATTTGCCGAAGCACTTGCGCATGTTAAAGGCTATTCATGCTGCCGTCTCAGGTAGACGCGATTAACCTAAATCGCCCGGGTAGCAGGGGTATTGCGGCGAAGAAGCGCGACGTTCCAGCGACCCGCTCTCATCTCTGCCGGATCTTATCGTTTTGGTTAGCGTCCGTCCTGATATGCGTTGTAATAGCGGTCCCTCAAGCACCCGGTCAGTCAAAACGTCGTAAAAAGAAGTCGGGCACTTCAGCGACAGCGGGCAGGTCTCCCGGGGAACAGAGCTTGACGAACATTCCCCTGCCAATCGGACATGAGGCCAAAGGCCTCGTGTTGCCAGATTTCGATGCTGACGGCCACTTAAGAGGAAGATTTGAAGCAGGTACCGCTCACCGAATTGATCTGGAACACATCGGCTTTCAGCAGCTAAAAATTACGACATATACACAGGACAATCAGCCCGACTTGCAAATCGACATGCACACATCGGTGCTGGATTTGAACACTCGGATTCTAAGCTCGCAAGAGCGCACAACCATTCAACGGTCGGATTTCAACATCGCTGGGGATTCGGTGCAATTCGATACGAACTCGAAGACCGGACGCTTGATTGGAAATGTAAAGATGGTCATCACTGACAAATCTCATCTCACCGCAAAACCAAACACCAACGAATGAAAAAATTAGCCGTGTTGGTGTTTTTTATCGCCTGCGTCGTCGGAGCGCGTTTGCCCGGGCAGATTGCGGCTCCGCCCGCAGGCTCGGCCGCACCGACGAAGAAGGCTGAGAAACCAAAAGAGAAAGGCAAAAACAAAGACAAAAAAAAAGAAGACAAGTCATCTGGGACGAACCTACTTGGCTCCGGCGCTGCAGGGCTGCAGGCCAATGAACCGACGACGACGCAAATCTACGCGGATGAGGCTTTTTTTGATTCAACCAAGAACATGGGCATCTTTAGCGGCCGTGTGAAGGTAGTCGATCCGCGTTTCAATCTTCAATCCGACAAATTGACAGTGTTCATTACGAAAGGACAAAACCAGAGCCTGGAGAAAGCTCTCGCAGAGGGGAATGTTGGCCTCGTGCGTGACCGACCCGATCCGAATGGCGGACCCCCCACGCGCGCTGTCGGTCGCGCCGATAAAGCCATCTATACGGCGGCTACTGGAGACGTCGAATTGGCGGGTACACCGCGAGTCCAGGAAGGACCAAACCTGCATGTAGCTACCAGTCCCGATACAGTCATGGTCATCAGTCAGAACAGTCAGCTAAGGACGCACGGCCCCAGTCGCACCGAAATTGTCCAGCAGCCAAACGAGGATAAGAAGGGAAAAGCAAGCCCGTCCCAAACGCCAGCCGCCCAGGCTTCACCCGCTCCGTCTCTGCCCAAACCGTGATCAGCCAAGCTGCGCCACTTTCGCCTCCGAAAATTCCTTCGCCGGTCACAATGAAGGCAGAGACTGTTCTAAGCACCGATCAGCTGGTCAAGATCTATGGAGGCCGAGCGGTAGTGGACGGAATCAACATGCATGTTGGCGCTAGCGAGATCGTGGGATTGCTCGGACCCAACGGAGCAGGTAAGACGACCAGTTTTTACATGATCGTTGGCCTCGTCAGGCCAAACAGCGGTCGCGTTATTTTTTCGGATACTGACGTCACCGACTATCCGATGTTCAAGCGCGCGCGCCTCGGCATGGGTTATTTGCCGCAGGAAGAATCGATCTTTCGAAAGATGACAGTCGAACAAAACATCATGGCGATTTTGGAAACGCTACCATTAAGCAGGGCGGAGCGACGAAACCGATGCGACCAACTGCTGCACCAGTTTGGCATTGAGCGGATCGCTAAAAATACCGCGCTGACCCTGAGTGGCGGCGAGAAACGGCGATTAACGATTGCGCGTTCGCTAGTCACGCAGCCGAAGTTGTTGATGCTCGATGAGCCGTTCAGCGGCGTGGATCCTATCGCCGTATACGACGTGCAGCAGATTATCATAAACCTTCGTAAGTCGGGGCTTGCGATCATGATTACCGATCACAATGTGCGCGAGACCTTGTCGATCGTGGACCGCGCCTACTTGATTTTCGAAGGCCGCGTCGAGAGCGAAGGCACAAAAGATTTTCTGATCAACGATCCCATCAGTCGCCAGCTTTATCTTGGCGAACGCTTCAAGATGTGAGCTTCGGCCGGCCCAGCCGCTGGTAGGGCAAGCGCGTCGCTTACCTAATCTTCCTTGAGTTAGAGCAGACATGCGGTAACATTCCGCTGAGGCAATGGAGTTTGCCGTCCCGGCCCCAGGCCGGGAAAACCGCGAGAGCTAATGACTCCTTCACGCGAAGGAGTTTTTTAATGCTCGATTATATTTTGGTAATGTTAGGCGGCGCGCTTGGGACTGGAGCGCGATTCTGGATATCAGGACTTGTTGCTGAACGCCTCGGCGAGTTTTTTCCGGCAGGCACACTCGTCGTGAACGTTACCGGATCATTCGTTATCGGATTCCTCGCCGGGTTTTCGGATCCGGATGGGCCGTTTCTTATGTCACCGCGGCTTCGCCAATTCTTGATGATCGGCATATGCGGCGGTTACACGACGTTTTCATCGTTCAGTCTGCAAACACTCGATCTCGTTCGGGATGGAGACTGGTTCAAGGCCGGCCTGAATTCGTTGCTCTCGTTCGGTTGCTGCCTGGCGGCGGTGTGGCTTGGGCGCGTTCTTGCCCTAACGATATTGTCGAAATAAAAACAAACCATGCATCTTCCTGAGGACGCCGTTCTTTTACGGATTTTTATCGGCGAAAGCGATCGCTTCGAACATAAGCCGCTGTACGAGGCGATTGTTTTGAGAGCACGCGAGCTGGAACTGGCAGGCGCCACCGTGTTGCGCGGACCAATGGGTTTCGGAAAATCAAGTCACCTGCACACTGCGAAAATTCTTCGCTTGTCCATGGACCTTCCAATTGTGATCGAAATCGTAGACTCGGAGGAAAAAGTAAACGCATTCCTGCCTGTGCTGGATAAAATGATGGGCGGGGGCCTGGTCACCCTCGAGAAGGCGAAGGTGATCCGCTATCAGGATCAGGGCAAAGGCTAATAAAGACCGAATCGCTTTAAAGTATCTCGTCTGTCGAAGCCACCGGGACAACCCTCACAGTCCCCCGCTGATCCGACGTCGGTTCGCTTTTGCCAGAATCTTCGCGTTTTTGGAATCTGATAGTGGCAAACGTGTGAAACATGCGATGGCCGATTGGAAATTGCCCGCTATTCACGCTAGAAGTTAATCCTCATGGCGGAACAACGCGCAAGCCAAACGATAACATCTACAAGTGATCGGCAGAAAAGCGTCCCGATTGTTACCGTTGAGACCTTTTACAATTCACATGCCGAGAAGTTGCAGATGAAGCTCGAGGGACCGCGCGTGGGGTTCCATCGGAAAATTCGCGAGCCCACTATCAACCGCCCCGGGCTTGCCCTTTCAGGTTTCTACACCTATTTCGCCGAGAAACGCGTTCAGGTGCTGGGTGCAGCCGAGTATTCTTATTTGAAAAGTTTGCGTTCGAACCTGCGCACCAGGCGATTTAGAAAATTATGCGAGCGTAAAATCCCCTGCCTGGTGATGTCGCGCGGGTTTCATCTGGCGCCGGAGTTGCTAGGTGTAACAGCGGAGGCAAAAATCGCGGTATTTCGTACGCCAATGATTACCATGAAGTTCATTAACGCGGCGACGATCGCTTTGGAAATGGATTTTTCCCCTACAGTGACCGAGTTCGGCAGCATGGTGGATATTCTCGGTGTGGGCGTTTTGATCCGCGGCGCCAGCGGAATCGGCAAAAGCGAATGCGTTCTGGGGCTCATCGAGCGCGGCTACAGTCTTGTGGCCGACGACGTAACACGCATCACTTCGCTAGAGGGACGCGAGCTCATGGCAACGGCTCCCGAATTGACTCGCAACCACATGGAAGTGCGCGGTATTGGCATTATCGATGTGGCGAAGGTTTTCGGCATTGGTAGCATTCGAATCGAAAAGCGTCTCGACCTGGTGGTGACACTTAAGGACTGGCACGAGGTGGACGAAGTCGACCGGATCGGATTGGATCGGGAATTTTATGAAATCCTTGGACTTCAGGTGTCGCATGTCACTATTCCGGTCAGGCCCGGCCGCGACATGGCGCGATTGATTGAAGTCGCGGCGATGGACGAGAAATTGAAAGGCTTGGGACAAAATAGTGCGGTCGATTTCAATGCCAAGCTGCTCAGTTTGATGGAGCGCCCGCCTTCGGTCGCCGCGGCGACCTCGGGTGTGGCAGGGAAGGGGGCTGTCTAATGGGTTTGCTGTATAGAAAAGCGGGCCGCGCAGAGCGTGATCGGAAGATTGAAAAAGATCTCTCAATCACGAATCGGCTGGGACTCCATGCGCGACCCGCGGCCATGTTCGTGCGGATTGCGAGTCGTTACCGCTCGGAAATCTGGGTTTCGAAAGAAGGAGAAGAGGTAAACGGTAAAAGCATTATGGGTCTGATGATGCTGGCCGCCGGGCAGGGTTCGAAGCTGCGTATTCGTGGTGAAGGCCCCGACGCCGACAAGGCGATGGAAGAACTCGAGGCATTGATCAAGGCGGGTTTTAACGAGGATTGATCGAGCCTCCTCTGACCCACCTACGCGGCTTATGCCGCGGTGACCACGCGGAATTCGCATTGTTTGACATCTGCTTTACTCTGGCAGGTGCATGAGCGACAGCGCAGGTCAGGAAATCCGGTTTGAAGGAGTGGGCGTCTCTCCGGGAATGGCCTGTGGCAAGATCCATGTCGTGCGCGACGACATGGATGACGTCGTGCGTTACCGCATCGCGCCTTCCCAGGTCACAGACGAAATCGGTCGCTTTGAAACGGCCCTTATTCAAACGCGCATGCAGATTCTTGAAATGCAGCAGCGCATTGCGGAATCGATCGGAGCAAAGGATGCAGCCATTTTCGATGCGCATCTTCTCGTCGTCGAGGATCGCACATTGATCGACGAAGTGCTGCGGAAACTGGAGAGTGACCTTTGCAATGTCGAGTGGGTCTTTCAGGAAGTCGCCACGCGTTACGCCGAGACACTGAATAAGATCGATGATCCCTATTTGCGAGAACGAGCGCTGGATATTCAGGACGTGACGAAGCGCGTGGTTCGCAACCTGCAGGGCAAAGCTCCTAAAACATTTCTTGCCCTAAGCGAGCCGCATATTCTTGTGGCGCATAATCTTACTCCCTCGGATACCGCAAGCATCAACCGGGCAAACGTGCTCGGGGTTGCGACGGATTTGGGTAGCCGCACGTCGCACGCTGCGATTTTGGCGCGTTCTCTCAATATCCCAGCGATAGTCGGATTGCACGATATCACTGTAAAGCTCGAGACCGGTCAACACGTGCTCCTTGATGGAAGTGACGGCCTGTTAGTTATCGATCCGGCGCCAGAAACGCTTGCGCACTACACGGAGATTGAATCACGAAGAGCCAAAGTCACGGCAAAACTGAAAGAACTGCGTACGACAAGATCGACCACGCGCGATGGCCATCACATCGTACTTTCAGCAAATATCGAACTCCCGGAAGACGTCGAGGCGGTGGCGGCCAACGGCGCCGAGGGCATCGGACTTTATCGCACTGAGTTTCTTTATTTGAATCGCAGCGAGCTTCCAACGGAGCACGAACAATTCGAAACCTATCGAAAAGTGGCGGAGCGAGTCCGGCCTGATCCGCTAATTATTCGAACATTTGATCTTGGCGGCGACAAACTGGCTCCTGGTACGGTCGATATCGCCGACGAGTTAAACCCTTTCCTGGGCTGGCGCGCCATCCGTCTTTGCCTCGAGAACATAGATATCTTCAAGACGCAATTGCGCGCTGTCCTCCGTGCCAGCGTCGTCGGCAATATAAAAATCATGTTTCCCATGATCTCGGGCTTGGAGGAGTTGCGTCGCGCCAAGGCTGTGCTCGCCGAGTGCAGAGAAGAGTTGCACCAGTCGGGCGTTCCTCTGGCGGAAAAGATCGAGATTGGCGCGATGATCGAAATTCCGAGCGCAGCCATCTGTGCTAACGTGCTCGCACCCGAGGTGGATTTTTTCAGTATTGGAACGAATGACCTAATCCAGTATGCGCTTGCAGTCGATCGGGTGAACGAAAAGCTCGCGCACCTTTACGAGCCGACCCATCCAGCGGTACTACGTTTGCTTAAAATGATCGCCGAGGCGGCGCATGCTAACAACATCTGGGTGGGCGTTTGCGGAGAAATGGCCGGAGACGTTGCGCTCATTCCGCTTTTGCTGGGTCTCGGCATGGACGAACTCAGCGCAGGGGCGACGCTGGTCCCGCGAGTCAAACGCGCGGTGCAAAGCCTGGCGATTCCCGAATGCCGGGAGCTAGTCGAGGAAACACTCAAGCTTAATACTGCTTCCGAGATTCTGGCGCGCTGCCTCGACTTGGCGGACAAACGCTACGGCGATCTATTGGGCTGAAGCCGAGCGCGAATCGCAGATCGAGCTACTCTTCCGCTTCGGGATCCGGTTTTAACCCCTCTTCTTCCATCTTGCGCAAGACATCGCTCATATCGTCCACCTCATCCCAGACATCCTGGCTCACATAAATGGGCGCCTTTTGTTGAGTGGCCATTGCAATACAATCGCTCGGTCGTCCGTCGAGCTCGATGATCTTTTTCTGATGCAATTCGTTTTGGACCCGAATAATCATTCGCGCGTAGTAGGTGGCATTTTTCAGATCATTAATGATGATGCGCTCGACCTTTGCGCCGAGCGCAGTCAGCAAATGTGCCATCAAATCGTGGGTGAGAGGACGCTCCTTGGTGATCTGGCGCATGAACATCGTGATCGCACTCCCCACCGTCTGATCGACATAAATAATGAAGACCTTGTCGTTGTTGCCGAGAAAGACCGCGCACCCTCCACTTGTCGGCAAAACCGCCCGCACCTGCACTTCGATCACCGTCTTGTTCACGAGCGAACGTTATCCGCAGGGGAACGAAAAACAAGCGGTGTGCACCGCATGGGTCGGCTTTCTTACCTAGGAAACATGCGATGTATGAGTCGAATAAAAATCTAATTCTGGAGGCTTGCATGTTGAACACCCTGATTGAATATGCGTTTTGCGGCATTCATTCGCCGCGCGATCTGATCAAATGAAAAACGAGTGGGACGTTGACGCAGCGATCGCGACCTACAATGTCGACGGATGGAGCGGCGGATATTTCACCGTCAACCCAACTGGCAACGTGGTGGCCCGACCTCTGCAGGAAAACGGCGGCACGATCGACATTCTGGAAGTCGTAAATGAAGCACGCAACCGCGGTTTAAGTTTCCCGCTGGTCATCCGATTTCAGGATTTGCTTCGACACCGTGTCGAATCGGTCAACCGAGCATTTCAAGAGGCGATGACAGAGTTTGGATACAAGAACGGGTATCGCGGCGTTTTTCCGATCAAGGTCAATCAGTTGCGCGAAGTTATTGAAGAGATTGTCGATGCCGGTCGGCAATTTCATTTTGGGCTTGAAGCCGGAAGCAAACCAGAACTAGTCGCCGCGCTGGCGATGCACCAGGATCCCGAAAGCCTCATCATTTGTAATGGCTATAAAGACGCTGCGTTCATCCGCATCGCGCTGCTCGGTTGCAAGCTCGGCAAGAAGGTGGTCATTGTTGCCGAGAAACTCGAAGAGCTCGAGCAAACGATCCGCGCGGCTAAGGAAGTCGGAGTGGAACCGCACATCGGCATTCGCGTGCGTCTTTATAGCAAAGGCGCGGGCAAATGGGCACCGAGCGCCGGCGAGAATGCGAAATTCGGTCTCGATACCACAAGTCTCATTGCCGCAAGCGAAATGCTCAAGGCAGCTGGGTTCGCAGATTGCCTCAAGCTCATTCACTTCCACGTTGGTTCGCAGGTGCCGGATATTTCAACGATCAAACGCGCCGTACGCGAAGCAGCTCGTTATTACGCAAAGATTGCGAAGCTTGGGCATGAGCTCGGATATCTGGATGTCGGCGGTGGGCTCGGTGTCGATTACGATGGTTCGCGCAGCGATTTCGACAGCTCGGCAAATTATTCGCTCCAGGAATACGCCAACGACGTCGTTTGGAACATCATGGATGTTTGCGATTCGGAAGGCGTCCCACATCCGGCGATCGTGAGTGAAGGCGGCCGCGCGATCGTAGCGCATCATTCCGTGCTGGTGATGGAAGCGTTCAGCTCCATCGAGAAAACGGCACCGAAGTTGCGCGTTACCGCGAGCGAGAAAGATCACAAACTGGTGGGCGAGATTCTCGACGTGAAGCAACGGCTTAAGCGTGGCAACCGCCTCGAGAGCCTGCACGACATCCAACAGATCAAGGAGGAGGCGCAGCAGAACTTCGAGCTTGGCCTGCTTGATCTCGAATCAAAGGCTAAGATCGACACAATTTACTGGCAGCTCGCGCAGCAGATCGTGAATATGCATCGCGGCTTGCGCTTCATTCCCGAGGAAGTCAAGCAGCTCGAAACGACTCTGGGCGACCAGTACATCTGCAATTTCTCAGTTTTCCAATCGCTGCTCGATCATTGGGCGCTCGGCCAATTGTTTCCGATCATGCCAATCCATCGGCTTGACACACCGCCCGATCGCCACGGAATGATCGTGGACATCACGTGCGATTCCGACGGCAAGATCTCGAAATTCACAGATTTACAGGATGTGCGTGATACGATCCCGCTGCATCGCATTGTGCCGGGTGAAATGTATTACCTCGGCGTGTTCATGGTAGGTGCCTATCAGGACATCATGGGTGACCTGCACAACTTATTTGGGCGGGTGACCGAGGTACATCTTTTCCTCGATCCCGACGAGGAATCCGGCTGGTACATCGAAGAAGTAATTGGCGGCAGTACCATCGGTGAAGTCCTTTCCATGACACAGTGGGACAAAGTCGAGCTGATGCGGCTGCTCAAGGCCCAGGTTGACGACGCCATCAAAACCGATCGCCTCAAGCCCAACGATGCCATGAGACTGCTGGACGATTACGAACGCCTCTTGCAGGAATACACCTACCTGTCGCTGAACGGCGTCAAACCGCCGCCGCAATCAGGCAGCTGGTTGCCGCTAAGCTAAAGTGTCGATCCTATAGCGCGCGGCAACAGATGTCGTGCTGAGCGAAACGAAGGACCTCACCCACTCATTGCTGCATCACGCAGGACAGCGAGGGTGATCGCCACTCCGAACGCGAGGTTCCTCGCTCCGCTCGGAATGACTGCTTTCATGTTGAGCGTTGAATGTTGAGCGTTGAGCGTTGAACGTTCCCATCGAGTGTATGGATAAACCACTTTCTGCAACTCCGATTAGAGACGCATTACAGAGCGCCACACCAATCGATTCGATTGAAGTGCAGGGATGGGTGCGGACGCGACGCGATTCGAAAGATTTTTCGTTCATCGAGCTGAATGACGGCTCCAGCCTGCGCAACCTACAGATTATCGCGAAGAACACGTTGCCGAATTATCCCGCGGTGCAACGGCTCACAACGGGCGCATCAATCATCGTGACCGGCGCATTGATCCCGTCGCAGGGTAAAGCACAAAAATGGGAGCTGGTTGCGAACGAGATCGATATCGTAGGAACTGCCGACGATTCCTATCCGCTGCAAAAGAAGGGGCATACACCTGAATTTCTGCGCGAAATCGCTCACCTCCGTCCCCGGTCAAATCTTTTCAGCAGCGTCTTTCGCGTGCGCAGTCGGCTGGCCTTTGCTGTTCACCAGTTTTTTCAAGATCGCGGTTTCGTTTATGTTCATACGCCAATCATCACCGGCAGCGATTGCGAAGGAGCCGGAGAATTATTTCGTGTCACAACACTGGATCCGGCCGCTGCCGGACCACGAACGGCGAAAGGAGAAATCGATTACGCGAAAGACTTTTTCGCTCGGCCGACTTATCTGACTGTCAGCGGCCAGCTGGAAGCAGAGGCATTCGCGCTGGCGTTGTCCAAAGTGTACACCTTCGGGCCAACTTTTCGCGCCGAGAACTCCAACACGTCCCGGCACGCAAGCGAGTTCTGGATGATTGAGCCCGAGATGGCGTTTTGCGATCTGAAAGACAACATGGATCTCGCGGAGGAGTTTGTTAAGTATCTAGTCGCAGACGCGCGCGAACATTGTCCGGACGAGATGGAACTCTTTGCCAAATTCGTGGACAAGGAACTGCTTGCGCGACTCGATTTTGTTGTCGAGCGCCCATTTCAACGGACCACCTATGCTGACGCTGTCGAGCTACTAAAAAAGAGCGGAGAGAAGTTCGAGTTCCCAATTGATTACGGATTAAACCTGCAATCGGAACATGAGCGTTGGTTAACAGAGAAATACTTTCAGTGTCCGGTCACCCTCTTCAATTATCCCAAGGAAATCAAGCCCTTCTATATGCGTTCGAACGATGACGGAAAGACGGTGACTGCAATGGATTTGCTCGTACCGGGGATTGGCGAAATCGTCGGCGGCAGCCAGCGTGAAGAACGGCTGGAGATGCTGGAGGAAAACTTGCATCGTCACAAAATGGATCCCGCTGATTACAAATGGTATCTGGATCTGCGGCGTTACGGTACCGTGCCTCACTCTGGTTTCGGACTCGGTTTCGAGCGAATGCTAATGTTCATTACCGGCGTGCCGAATATCCGAGACGTCATCCCGTTCGCGCGCACGCCTGGCAGCGCAGAATTCTGATTCGCGACCTAAGTTTTAATCGTCGCAGCCGGCTGCAGAATGATCAGCGCTGACGGTTTGACCGTGATCTTGATTTTATCAGCCGACTTCTTGTTCTTTTTCTTGTCCGGCCAGAGTTCGTCGTCCAGATGGATTGTCGATCCCTTCCAAACGATCCGTAATTCTCGGAATCTTCGCGTCGGCAGCGGCGACTTGCTTTTCTTCCCGGCTACGCGCGCGTCGAAATGTTCCATCAAGAGCGGGCGGTCGGCTGCGCGCGCGCAGACAAAATCGAATCGCCCATCCCTGGTCGCGGCGCCCGGCGCCAAGTGGAGCGCAGGACCAACTGAGCGAATGTTCATTGCTTCCCAAAGAATATAGCGGCCTGAAATATCTTTTCCGTCGATCTCGATCTTCCATTGACGGACCGGATAGTCATGCAGCATTCGGCGCAAGAGTGCGCCATGGCGCGCCATCTGTTGTTCTTTGGAAAGCTTTTCGGACTTCTCGTTCTTTTTCTCTTCTTTCTTTGCGGCACGGACATAATCTGCAAGCAATCCGCCGCCGGCACCTTCAAAAAAATATCGTTCGCCCCACGGACCAGTCGCAAGTCCCACGTCAAAGACCCTTTTCCTTCCGCCTTCGAGTCTCGTGATGATTTCCTCGGGAGAAGCGACGAACCCGAGCGCTCGCGCGAGGTTATTCGCCGTGCCCAGAGGAAGAACGCTTAACGGAATGCCGCTATCGATCAGGCGGAAGGCAAGCTTTGCAACCGTCCCGTCACCGCCGGCGGCGAGAACCAGATCAGCAGGTTGTTTTAGGGCTTTTTTGAAGCCCGGTTCTTTCGTGGATTGGTAAGTGGCGTGATGCCCTGCTTTGGCCAATGCCGCCATCAGTTGCTTCCTACCGTGCTTGGCGTCACCCGCCTTGGGATTGTGCATCAACGTGATTCGCATCTGGTGTTGTAATTGGTAAATAGGGATTATTCGGCCAAAAACAATCCGGCACACGTTTAATGATAAAGAAGATGCGAATCCTTATTTCGAACGACGATGGCATTTACAGCCCGGGCATTATTGCCCTCGCGAAGGTCGCGTCCCGTTTTGGCGAAGTGCGCATCGTTGCGCCGGATGTGGAGCAATCTTCGATGGGCCACGCTATTACTGCTTCACGGCCGCTGCGGTACAAACGGATTCGCCTTGATGAATTCGAGGCTTATCGGGTGAACGGCACGCCCGCCGATTGCGTCGCACTTGGGACCCACCAGTGGCACCATACTGATGTTGTCCTGTCGGGAATCAATCTTGGTCTAAATCTCGGCAATTCCTGCTGGCATTCTGGAACGCTTGCGGCCGCAAAACAGGCCGCTTTACTCGGTCTCCGCGGAATCGCCATCAGCACAGAGTTCACTGATAAACAGGAACCGAATTTCTCCGCACTTGAGCCATATGTAACGAAAGTGCTCGAGTTGCTATTTGAAGAAAAAGCGATGTCGCTCGTCAACGTGAATTTGCCACCAAAACCACGAGGCATTCGGTGGACGCGGCAGTCTGTGCGGCACTACGACGGAAAAGTGGTCCCGAGCAAGGATCCGATGGGCCGTCCAATTTACTGGTTTACCATTACGCCCCTCGAAGGAGCCGAAGAAGGAACCGACCGCTGGGCAGTCGAACACAACTGGGTCTCAATTACGCCATTGCGTCTTGATCTTACTGACGAAAAAGATCTCGCCCGCGCGCTGGCCCTTCATCACACACCAGCAATCGGTACTGACACGTCGAGTAGCTTAAAAAGGAACAGGGCCTCTGCGACCGGCACCAACAGAAG
>JBKPLM010000112.1:0-12768 GCA_046731655.1 Verrucomicrobiota bacterium
CCTCACATAGGTCCAACTGTAGACGGGGGCGCCGACCTCGGAACAACATCAACCCCAGGCACTGTAGGGCAGGCGCATCGCCTGCCAGTCCCGCGCATTGATTCGCCAAGCGATGCGCTTGCCCTACAACGGTCACAACGACTCGCTGCCCGACAGCAATTCAAGATCATCGGTGTGTTAAACAAGCTTTATGTGTTGATGGAAAATCCGGACGGACTCGTCCTGGTCGATCAACACGCGGCGCATGAGCGAATTCTTTTCGAAGAATTGCGGCGAAGAATGGAAGAGCAGGGGGTCCCCACGCAAAAGTTGCTCCTGCCTCAGACCTTTGATGTGCCCCCGCGCGACGCCGATTGGATCGAACGCAACCTATCGATCCTGCAAAAGATGGGAATCGGGATTGAGAGTTTCGGCCCGGGCACGTTCAAGATCGATAGTCTCCCTGGTTTCTTGAACATCTCAGATCCGGGGCAATTCATGCGCAAAGTAATTGATGACTTAAAGAGCGCTGGCAAAAGCACCTCACCAATGCGCTTGGGCGAGGAAATGATTGCCACGACAGTTTGTCGGCACGCCGTTAAAGCCAATGATCCGTTACGTTATCCTGAAGTAGAAAAACTGATTCGCGATCTACTCGACTGCGATCTGCCCTATTGCTGTCCGCATGGCCGGCCTACTATGATCCAGATTTCGCTTGCCGAGTTAGAGAAAAAATTCGGAAGGAAGATTTAATCTGCGCTGGAGTTTGAACCGCGGATTACACGGATGACGCTGATGATCTTTGTAGCGGCGCTCTGTGAGCGCCGCGATCCAGCGGTCGAGAGTCATAGACCGCCGCTACAGTTAAAGCTGCGACCGGAGTCGATGGTCCCGGCCAATGAAGCTAACGAGCACAGGGATAGCCTTACTGATTATTCAGGACAACTTGTGGCACCTGTTTGTTGTCCTCAATCTGCGCGCTGATTTTTTCAATCTTCGCTTGCTGCTCATTCAGCCGCGCGCTTACTGCTGTTAGCGCAGCCTCCAATTTCTGAACCTTGCTCTGCTCTTCAAGAAAGGCCTTGTGTTCTTTAAGAAACTCATTGAGCAACATCGCGTTCACCTGATCGTACCGCACACTGTACGGTTTGCCTTCTATGTCGCGCACCACCAGGTCGGGGTTCACCTTTTCGACTTCCTCGGCTACGAGGCCGAATTGCGGCGTGCCTGCCGGATCAATCTCCTTCTTGTAACGGAAGGCAACTGGTTTTAGCGAAAAGAGCGCTTCGCTGGATTCATGCATTGGCTTGATGTTTTCCTTGAAACGCTGTGAGGAAGTCATCGTACCGAGCTTGTGGGCTGAGTTAACGAAAACCTGGATCCCGCTGGCAGACGTCTGGTTGAAAATATTCCCGATGTAACAACTGTCGCCAACGTTCTGCCCGAGCGCTCCGATACAAATGACATTATCGGCCGTGGTAACAACGTTGCCGGCGCTATTGCCCAAGGCGATATTGCCGCTGCCACTCGTGTTGCTTGAAAGCGCACCGACACCCACGGCTGTATTGGCATTGCCCGTGTTGCTCTCGAGCGCGTTCCTGCCGACGGCCGTGTTGGCAGTACCGGTGGTGTTGTTTAAGAGCGCGTCAAAACCAATGGCCGTGTTTTCGGAGCCGGTAGTATTGGTCGAGAGCGCCGAATCCCCGTCGGCCGTGTTCTGGATACCGTCGGTATTGCTAAAGAGCGCACCAAGCCCGGTGGCTGTGTTGTTGCCGCCTGTGGTGTTGCTAGAGAGAGCTCCAAAGCCAATCGCCGTGTTGCCGCCCGTGGTGTTGCTGGAGAGAGCTCGAAAACCAATCGCCGTGTTGCCACCGGTATCCGTGTTATTAAAGAGCGCTTGGTAGCCGAGGGCGGTGTTACCGAAGCCGTTTGCGGAATTGTTGGCAAGAGCCTGAAAACCGACTGCCGTGCAGAGACCGAGCTGCTCGAAGCCGACCGGCCCGGTTGTAAAACTGTGAAGCGCCTGATAACCCACCGCAGTGTTGGCACTGGCGACGGTGTTGCTCTCAAGGGCCTGCCACCCGACAGCGACATTTGGGCCGAGATCCAACCCCTGGATGTTTCCCAGGGTGCCGCCAGTGGTGTTGTTCAAGAGCGCGTTAGAGCCAATCGCCGTATTTCCGGTCGCCGTGTTGTTTTCAAGCGCAGCGGTTCCAACGGCCGTATTGTCGGTGCCATCGATGTTGCTCGAGAGCGTCTCGGCCCCGATGGCCGTGTTGTTGCTGCCCGTGGTATTGTTAAACAGAGCGAACGTTCCGTTAGCCGTGTTTTGAAAGCCGGTAGCGTTACTCAAAAGAGCGCCCGCGCCAGTGGCCGTGTTTTCATCTGCGGTGTTGACTAGCAGCGTCCCGGCTCCGACGCCAGTGTTGAAGTCGCCATTGGTGATGCTTAGGAGCGAGTATATACCAACTCCTGTGTTGTAAATGCCAAAGGTAAGGCTCAAAAGGGCATTTTGTCCCTCCGCGGTGTTGCCTCCTGGATAGCCGCCATCAGGTGGCGGACTCACGGCGCGCGCTTTTGGGGGAAGACAAAGGCAGGTGAGTGTGATGAAAAGTGGCAATGTTATTATTTTCATAGCGCGAGTTTCGTAAGAATCTCGCGGGCTTGTCGAGAACAAACACTGGAAAGTGCGGTCGTGACTATGCCGCGTTTTCACGCGAGGATCGCAACGCGACCGTGGATTCGGTCGGGAGGACCCATCGCTCATGACTAGCCACCGGTGACGAAGCTGTCCCGCCGTAGCGTGGGGCCTCACTCGTCCAAAGCGTTTCCCATCTGCAACCCGATGGTGGTGCCAGGAGAGGCTCCGAAGCAGGCTGTAGGACTTGGCGTTCTCCGAAATTGACTAACAACAAGCGATCATCAGCCTCCTTTGAAAAATATCTGAGGACAAAAGTCGCTGACCCCAGGACCGCGCCATCGATTCCCTCAGGAATTTGCTGGCGAAAGCGCGAATCTTCCCGTCGCAAGTTCAATAGATCGATATGCAGATCGTAAAGCTGCCGATTTCTTTCGCGCTCAGAGAAATCGAGTTTGCAACGCGCGAACACTTCTGGATTGTCAGGCGGCGGCAAAGTTTTCCGTGCTTCTTCCTCGCTGACTGATAGGAACGGCGCTAGCCATTCGGCGCGACCATTACGAATGGCATCGCGCACAAAAGCATCGCCTATGTCGGCGAAGAACATGAACGGGTTGGAGGCGCCGAACTCTTCGCCCTGAAACAGCAGCGGTGTCCAGGGCCCTAGCAAGAGAAGAGCAGTCATTGCTCGATAGCGTGCGGGTGAAGTTTGAGAGCGGACCCGTTTACCCGATCCGGTATTCGCTATTTGATCGTGGTTTTCGATGAAACAAACGAAAGCCTCCGGCGCAACACCGATAGCAAGAGATCCACGTAACGCTTTTTGCCATGAGAGCGCCTGGCCTTGGTAAAGAAAGCCGTATTTCGCGGCGGAAATAAATTCCTGTGGCGTGCCGCGGTAATCGCCAAAGTAGGCTTCCTTGCGACCGGTCAACGCCACCACGGCGCTGTGATGGAAGTCGTCGTTCCACATTCCATCCAGATCGTCACCACCTTCGCTGCGTGGTCGCACCATTTTGGCTTCCTGCCGATCGTTCTCGGCGATCAGAATAATCGAGCGCGTGCCGGCCGCCTTCCGCGCCGCGCGCCCGACCGCACCAATGACGTACTCGCTGGATCGATCGCGGATGGCGTGTAACGCATCGAAACGAAATCCATCGAAATGAAATTCCTCGATCCAATACCGTCCGTTGGTGACGAAAAACTCGCGGACAGGTTCCGAATTCGGTCCATCGAAATTCACCATGTCGCCCCAGTCATGCTCCTGACCGCGAACTAAATAATCGTCGGAAAAAACACCGAGATAATTTCCGTCAGGCCCGAAATGGTTGTAGACGACGTCGAGAATCACGCCCAAGCCTAACGAGTGAGCGCGATCGATGAAGTTGCGTAAATCGTCCGGCGCGCCATACAGATGGGTCGGTGCAAAGAGGTTCACCCCGTCGTAGCCCCAGCCGAACTTCCCAGGGAAATCGGCGACGGGCATCATCTCGATCACGGTGATTCCGATACGCGCCAGCTCCTCCAATTGCTGTGCGGCAGCATGCCAGGTTCCTTCCCTCGTGAATGTGCCGACGTGCATTTCGTAGATGATCTGACCTTTCAAGCTAACGCCGGGCCACTGCGAATCGGTCCACCCAAACTTGGCTGGATCGACAATGCAAGAAGGGCCGTGGGGTCCATCGGGTTGAAAACGTGATGCGGGATCCGGGTATAGATTGTTATTTACGCGGAAGCGATAGCGAGCGCCCGCGCCAGCGTTGGCAGTTCCGGAAAAGTATCCGCCTTGCTCGACATCAAGCGCGTGGAATATCCGTCCTGAGTCCTTCGTTGCGTTTTCTTCGAGAACGAGATCGAGTTGCTGGGCCTTTGGCGCCCACACGCGGAAATGCGTTTGGTTACGGCCGATTGGTTCCGCGCCAATTGGGTAGCGTCGCAGAATATGGCCAGCCTCTCGTTTCGTGTTTAACATCGGTCATCAAAGATGTGGGCGCCGGTTAAGGAAGCAACCAGGGAAACAACGCGCTTGATTGATTTCGCCAAAGCATTTCAAAATCGCGCTCATGAACGGAACAAAGCCGAAGATCGAAATTTTCAAACCATTTGGCGAAGCGTTCGAATTGATGAAGAAGATTCTCTTTCAACCGTTCGACTTGAAGAAATGGCTCGTTATCGGTTTCGCGGCATTTCTTGCCGGACATTTTGGCGGTGGGGGCGGCTTCAGTTTCCCATCGCCGTTTGGCAATTTTCAATCGCATCGGACGGCTCCGGAAGTGATTTCACCTCACTTTGGGCAATGGAAACCCTGGCTCGTGGCGGCCGTTGTTGCGGGTGCGCTTCTTTTTTTCGCGTTGGTAATCGCGCTGACGTGGTTGAAAGCCCGGGGCAATTTCATCTTTACACACTGTATCGTCCGAAATCAGGCGACAATCGTGGAACCATGGCGCGAATATCGCAAAGAAGGCAACAGTTACTTCCTATTTCTACTCGCGCTGACGTTCGCTGTACTCCTGCTGGCAGCGCTAATGCTGGCCTGCATCATTGGGTTGGGCTGGCTGAAACAACCGGCAGGCGAAACGGGATCGATCGTTTCCATTGGATTGCTTGTTTTCCTCTTTGTCTTTTGGATCTCAATCGTCATCTTTGTTGGTATTGCGACTTATTTCATGGTGCCGGTGATGTACCGGAGGCGTTGCCGGGCAATGGAGGCGTTTCGCGATGTAGTGCTACTGATAGCGCATAATCTAGGCTCTTTCGTTTTGTTTTGTTTATTTGGGATTGTCTTGTTTCTGGCTGTGCTAGTGATCGGTACGATCGTGACGTGCGCGACCTGTTGCCTGGCTGCGCTTCCATATATTGGGACAGTTATATTGCTGCCATTATTCGTCTGTCTGCGTACATTCGGTTTTGTGCTTCTTCGGCAGTTTGGTCCGGATTATGATGTGTGGGCGACCCTGGTGCCGCTGGAATTTTTGCCTGTCTTGTTGCCACCGCCAGCCGCGCGGGGCTCACCATCGCCTCCCGCCACCTGAAAAATCGCTCGGAATCAGAAAAGATTCGACGATCCGGGCGGGCTAGCCTAAAAGGTCAATCATGAAAAGACAGCTCTTTCTTTTGTGTGTCGCGTTGGTCACGGCGAACACGATGTGTCTAGCTCAAACAAGTCCGTCGCCAACAGGTGCGCCGGTTGTGAATGAGGATGAGATTACTGATTTGGAAGAATCTGCCTGGCAGGCATACAAAAATAAACAGACTCGCTCTTTTAAGAAACTTCTGTACAAAACGTACTATGGTGTTTATGCGGATGGAATTAAGACGCTGGACATGGAAGCCGCAGATCTGGAGAAGACCAACCTCGACAACTACTCGTTGGCTGACATCAAAGTTAAGTTCCCCAACGCTAACATCGCGGTCATTACCTATAAAGCGACGCAAAAAGCGACTTTCGACGGAAAAGATGTTTCTGGTATATACTACAGCGAAAGCGTTTGGGTTAAAAAGCGCGAGAAATGGCTTAACACTTTCCACGCTGCAATTAAGGCTAAATGACATTGCACTCGTCTTGAGCTGAATAACACATAACTGACGCGAAATTACCTATGAAAACTACGTTTCATTTCCTCTGTATCACAGTAGCGACAGGTGTTGCCATGTGCTTCGGACAAACAAGTTCGCCCACGCCGGGTGACATACCCGCTAATAAGCAAGCAATTATTGATTTGGAAAAATCCGTTACCGAAGCTTACAAGAACAAACAGACTGACGGATTCACGAAGTATCTGGCCAAGAATTACGTTGGCGTCAATGCCGACGGGATCACGAATGTGGATGCAGAGGTCAGGGGGATGGAAAAAACGGATCTACTAAACTACTCATTTGCGGACGTGAACGTAGTCTTCCCCAAAGCCGGCATCGCACTCATAACATATAAGACCACAGTCCAAAGCAGCGCCGCTGGACAGTTTACGTCGGGCACCTATAACGTTGCAAGTGTGTGGGCGAAGCGGTGGGGCAAGTGGGCTCTTATCACTCACGCTTTCATGAAGAGTCAGTAGCATTGCCGGCTGAGTTTGGAGAATTGCCAACCGAGATCTGGCGCACACTGCTCAGCGGCCCGACCTATTTCACCCACTGCCATGTTGAGCGAAGCGAAACATCTCTGGCGATTAGTTGGGGCGATGCCCGAATACAAATGATCAGAGATTCTTCGCTTCGCTCAGAATGACATTATAAGGTCTCCTGGGATGGTCCGCGGGTCGCCTATAGTATAAGCTAAGCCATGAACTGGGATGCAATTAGTGCAATCTCACAACTAGTCGGCTCGATTGCTGTCGTCTTGTCGGTGTTGTACCTCGCATTGCAAGTCCATCGCAGCACGCGCGTGGCCAAGCTTGCTACCCAAGACGCCGCGGCCACGGCTTTGCGTGAGGTAACCGCGCCTTTCATGGAGAATGCCGAACTGGAACGTATCTGGCGGCTAGGCCTGGAGGACATTGGCGCGCTCTCCGTCGAAGAACGGGCGCGCTTTTTTCATGCTGCCTACCAATTCTTGAAGGCGTTCGAGACAATTCATTTTCATTATGTTTACGGGTCGATGGACAAACAGCTTTGGGAAGGCTGGCAGGGACTCCTTCGGCATTACATCGCCGCGCCCGGGATTGCTCACTATTGGAAGCTTCGTCCTGAAGTTTTCTCCGAGCGATTTCGGAATTTTGTTAACTCGCTCGAACCTCCGGCCGACCAACGGACCGTGGGAACACTTTTCGGAGAGGAATGAAAATAAGCAGCGCGTGTCATCCTGAGTCGCGCAGACGACGAAGGATCTCCCGTGCGATGCTGACTCGCACAAGGTTGCTTGCATAATCTTTCCCGCCTAGTGAGAGGTCCCGCGGTCGTCGCGGCGACCTCGGGATGGCAAGGTATTAAGTAAGACAGTGGATAGGATGATGCACGTCCCGGTGTTCTACTTACACGGTCCCGGCACAGGAATAACAAACTTGCCGTCTTTCTCGGCGATGAAGTTTTCGCTTGTGCTGGTTGAGCTGCCATTGGCGTCTTTTTTCTCGACCTTGATAATGAGCTTCTTCGTTGGTTTAAGTGTCAGGCAAACTTTGCCGCCCGTTGGTGAATCCATTGACGTCGCCGCTTTTTTCGCGTCCTCCGGCGTAAGATCGACGAGTTCGATGTTGGATATTTTCTCCCCGGCTTCTCCGGACTGCATCATCTTGTAGAAACCGAGTATCGCTGGGTCGGCGCCTTGCGTGTAAAGAAACGATTCCAACGTAGCTGTGTCCTTCCCCTCGAATGCAGTTTTGTATTTGTCAGTGAACGCTTTCTCTTGTGCAGATGTGCCAGCGAAAATCGAAAGCGTGATCGTAACAAGTAATGCGCAAACCAAACTGAGGAGTTTGATGGAGGTATTCATGGCGCAACCGTAGTCGGTTTGGTTTTCAAGAGGCAAGCCAATTCACAGCAGAAAAATCTTTGCCGATTTGTCTTCTGCAGGCTATTGCAGTTTGCCTTCTGAAATCTAAAGTCGGCCGGACTGGAGACTCCGAAAGGGTTTGCGAGGCCGCCGATTCCTGTTGATGAACATTCACGAATACCAAGCCAAGGAGTTGTTGCAGAAATTCGATGTAGCGACGACCCGGGGAAGGGTCGCATCGACCCTTGATGAGACCGAACAAATCGCGCGTGAACTCGGCGATGTTGAGATCGTCGTTAAGGCGCAGATTCACGCTGGCGGGCGCGGCAAGGGCACGTTCAAAAATGGATTCAAAGGCGGAGTCCATGTTCGCAAAACGCCAGCGGAAGTGCGCGATATCGCAGCAAAGATGCTTGGTCAGATCCTGGTCACGCATCAGACAGGACCGGCTGGTCGCAAGGTAAACCAGGTGCTCGTTGCGGAGTCTGCTGAAATTGCGCGCGAGATTTATTTTGCCGTTCTACTCGATCGTGCCACAGCCGCGCCTGTAATTGTCGCCAGCACTGAAGGCGGGGTTGAAATTGAAGCCGTCGCGGCGAAATCGCCCGAGAAAATTATTCGTGAACCAATCGATCCGCTAGCTGGTCTTCAACCATTTCAAACTCGGAAACTGGCAAAGCAACTTGGCTTTGAGTCGTCACAGTTGAAACGCGCTTCCAAATTATTTGAGGGACTCTACCGCACGTTTATTGCTTATGATTGTTCGATGGTCGAAGTGAATCCGCTCGTTGTGACAACCAATGGCGATGTGCTGGCGCTCGATGCGAAGTTTAACTTCGACGATAACGCGCTCTATCGCCATCCAGAGGTTGCGGCGATGCGGGATATCGCTGAGGAAGACCCGCGCGAAGTCGAAGCCTCGAAGCACGGCCTCAATTACATCGGGCTTGACGGAAACATCGCCTGCCTCGTGAACGGAGCCGGTCTGGCGATGGCCACGATGGACATCATCAAGTTTTATGGCGGAGAGCCGGCCAACTTCCTCGACGTTGGCGGCGGCGCCACGGAAGAGCAAGTGACCGAAGCGTTCAAAATTCTGATCGCTGACAAGAAGGTAAAAGCGATCCTGGTCAACATTTTTGGCGGTATCATGAAATGCGACATCATTGCGCAGGGAATCATCAATGCAGCAGAGACAGTGAAGTTATCGGTGCCGCTGGTGGTTCGATTAGAGGGAACGAATGTCGAAGCTGGGAAAAAATTGATCGCAGATTCGGGTCTGGCTGTCATTGCAGCCGAAGATTTGGCTGATGCCGCGCAAAGGGCCGTGAAAGCGGCAGCAGGAAAAAAATGAAAGCAAAGAAGATTGCATTCACAGGAATCCCGGTAACCGACATTAAACGCGCCCGAGCTTTTTACGAAGGAGTGCTTGGACTCAAGGTCTCGGGAGAATTTGGCGAAGGCGTTTGGATCGAATACGAGATTGGTCCTGACACGCTGGCCATCGGCAGCGTGGGCGATCAATGGAAGCCATCTGAAGACGGCACCAGCGTTGCCATTGAAGTCGAAGACTTTGACGCCGCAGTGAAGAGCCTGAAAGAAGCCAACGCTCGTTTGCCGACGAACGAATTGAAAGTCCGGTATGCTGGATGGCGGTCGTGCAAGATCCGGACGGTAATAAGATTATTATCCACAAATTAAAAAAGGCATAACATCATGATCAAGGAAGTTGCATTTATTGCTGTTGCTGTTTCGGACAAAGAGCGGTCGCGTAAGTTCTATCAGGAAACGCTTGAGTTAAAACCTGCGCGAACCCAAATGGATGGCGCGTGGGTCGAGTACGATCTCGGCCCAACCACAATCGGTGTCGGATGTCATCCGGCTTGGAAACCGTCACGCGATGGTACGACGATCGCCTTTGAGGTAAAAGATATCGACGCCGCGATCGACAAACTCAAAGGACGCGGTGTCACCTTCGATATGGAAAAGACTGAAACGCCTGTGTGCTGGATGGCGCAATTTCGCGATCCAGACGGAAACAAGCTGGTCGTTCACAAACGCAAGAATGACGAAGCACGAATGACGAATGTCGAAGGAATGATTAAATGACGAAACCCGAAATCACAGCGAAGGCGCCTTCGGTCATTTCTATCATTCCGGCTTCGAAATTGTTTCGTCATTAGTCATTTTCATCATGCCTATTCTGGTCGATAAGAGCACCCGCCTCGTCGTACAGGGCATCACTGGAAGCGCAGGGGCATTTCATACACGCCAGTGCATGGATTATGGAACCAACGTTGTCGCCGGTGTTACGCCCGGCAAAGGCGGGCAGATGTTCGATGGCAAGGTGCCAGTGTTCGATACAGTCTGGGAAGCGCGACGAGAGACTGGCTGCAACGCGTCGATGGTTTTTGTGCCTGCTCCTGCCGCTGCCGATTCAATTCTTGAAGCGGTGAATGTAGGAGTGGAACTGGTTGTTTGCATCACGGAAGGAATTCCAGTGATGGATATGATGCGGGTAAAAGCCCTGATGCGTGGAGAGAAATCGCGATTGATCGGGCCGAATTGCCCGGGAATCATCACTCCCGGCGCCTGCAAGGTCGGGATCATGCCGGGGTACATCCATAAGGCAGGCAACATCGGTGTGATTTCGCGTTCCGGTACACTCACTTACGAAGCAGTCTGGCAACTCACTTCGCGCGGTTACGGCCAGTCGACTTGTATCGGGATCGGAGGCGATCCCATCGGCGGGTTGTCGCACCTCGACTGCGTGAAACTGTTCAACGAAGATCCCGACACCGACGCAATGATCTTGATCGGGGAAATCGGCGGCTCGGCAGAAGAAGAAGCCGCCGAGTGGATCAAGAAGCATTGTAAGAAACCGGTCGCGGCTTTCATCGCGGGGATGACAGCTCCGTCGGGGCGACGGATGGGTCACGCCGGAGCGATTGTTTCGGGCGGTAAAGGGACTGCGGCAAGCAAGATCGAAGCGCTTAAAGCAGCGAGTATCGCCGTCGCCGAGACTCCTGCTGCAATCGCCGATACGCTGATTGCGCGAATGAAAGCGTCGTAAGTCGCCGCTTAGCGCTGTGCTGGATGAAATCTAGATAAATGCAATACGAAATTGCCGAATCAGTTAATTGCTTATGAACATGCTCGCACTCATCGCTATTACGTGGATCGGGAAGGAATACCGATTTCTTGGACTGGATTGGAGTTATCTCATGGTCCTTGGTTTCATTGGGAACGCTCTTTTCTCGATGCGTTTTCTCGTCCAATGGCTCGCGTCAGAGCGACAGGGTGAAAGCGTGATTCCAATCTCGTTCTGGTACTGGAGTATTGCCGGAAGTATTATCATGTGCATTTACTTTATTTTTCGACGCGACCCGATTGGTATTCTCGCGTATCTGCCGAACTCGCTTATTTACATCCGCAACTTGATGCTGATCCGGAAAGGCGGCTACCCTCCTACGGCAGCGGCGCCTTCGCAGCATCCGCGTGAAACGGGATAGGGGCGGGCGGACGATTTCAAAATGGGGATAGGTTAGTGAGTGGCAGGTTGGCTGTCGGATCCATGCGATTCCCCAGCCGGCAAATTCGCCGCTTTCCAATCCATAGCCATGCGAATCCGTGCGCGGCCGCTGGGGTGGTCGAAAAAGATAAATTCTTCCAGCGGCGTCGGATCGAGTTTGCGATAAACGCCGAGTTTCAGCGCGACTTTTGCCATGCCGTCGGGCTCGCGTGAAGTGTTGATTCCGAAAGCATCTGCTTCTCGTTCGGTGATGCGTACTACCGTGTTAAGAACCGGCGTGGCAAAAAAGAGTAAGGTACTAAAAATCAGCGCGAGCAGTGGAAGACCCGCAGGGTCGGCAATACCGCGCACGCGCCATTTCTCGCCCCAACGTTTCGCTGCGGCGTCGAAGAGAACTCGAGTAAGCGCGAAGCCAATGAGAATAAGGATTCCCAGATAGGTGAGCAGTTTCGCACCATGATTGAGGACGTAATGCCCCATCTCGTGCGCCATCACGGCGCGAATTTCCGGAAGCGTGCATTGCTTGAGCAGATTGTCATTGAGCGCGACGCGCGTCGTGCCGAGTAACCCCGAGACATTGGCACTTACACGTGTTGTCTGACGCGAGGCATCCACTTCGAACACCTGTTTAACAGGGATTTCATTCGCTCGAGCCATCGCAAGAATTGGGTCTCGAATTTTAGAATCGGTTAGCGGTTTATAAGTGTTAAAGAGCGGTTCGACATAAACCGGCGCGATAAGGACGAGCGCTCCGGAAAACATAATCATGACGATAGTTCCCCAAATCCACCATGTGCGCGGCGCGCGCCGAAAGACAGCGTAGAGAACGACCACCAGCAAGGTTCCGCCGACCAAGGTTAACGCCACACCGAGTAACTGTTCCCGAAACCATGGGGCGGAGGTCTGGGTCGCTAGGCCGTATTGATGTTCACGAAAAAAGTTTTCGTAGAGATTCAAGGGAAAGCTCAGTGCGTAAACGAAAAGCAGATATGGGATCGCATAGCAGGCGATTTGGAAATTCTTGATCTTCGTAACACGTTCGGAAAAATCACGCAGTCTCGCCGAAAACCGCGAGGCCAGAAAAAAGACCGAAATCGCGGCCGTGAGGAGAAAGTTCCAGAGGATTAGCCAGTAACCGCCTTCGAAGTAGGAGTCGGACTTTTTTCGTTGATCGCGCGGAACACTCTCCAGCCA
>JBKPLM010000113.1:0-5199 GCA_046731655.1 Verrucomicrobiota bacterium
AGACGTTTCCCTGTATTGCTACAGGAAAAAATCTCGCTCGACTTGCATGTCTTATCCACGCCGCCAGCGTTCGTTCTGAGCCAGAATCAAACTCTCCGTTAAAAACGACTCGGTTCCCGTGAGGAAACCGAAAGTTTGCGATCTGACTTTCATTCCTGCTTCTTCTGCGGCGGCAGCCGTGTAGGCTGCGCCTCATCCGAAACAGCGTTTGTCCGATCTGAATCTTTAATTTCAAAAAAAGATCGACAGATAACGCACAATTCAATGTTTGCTGACTATCTATGTCCATCGATGGATTTCTCTATCCGAAATCCACGACCAAACTGTCAAAGATCCACAATCCTCTCCGGTAGAAGGCAATACCCGACCCTTGTCATCAATCTGACCAAGGTCGGCTTGTCTCAAGCCAGGAGAAGAACACCGACCCCCGCGCAGGGGGCCGGTCCGCTTTCGCGGGATTCACAACATAAGAGATTCACTTAACTCGTCAAACAAAATCTCTAAGATTTTTTGGTTCCAACGCGGGGAGTTACGCGAACCTCCATCTATCGTGCCGTCACTTCATCAACTCTCAACTAACGATTATCACCTTCTTAGTGCGTTTTCTTAATCACATACCGTACGTTGAGAGAAGGCGGACGGTTTCCATAAACCTTTTCGACCATGCCGGCTTTGATCCCGCCAATCTTTTCCGTGGCCTTCCGAGAGCGAATGTTATTTTCTCCGACAAAGAACACTACGTTCTCAACAAACTTGAACGCGTAATCCAGCATTAATTGTTTCATTTCCGCGTTGTAGCGTCCGCCCCAATATTTTCGTGCCAGAAACGTCCACCCGACCTCAATCTCCGATTTTTTCGGGTCATAACCATGAAATCGCGTCGATCCAATGATTCTCTGATTCTGCTTGTCGATTATTACAAATGCGCCCCCAGATTCCAGAGCGCCCTTGAAGAAGGCCCTAAACACCTCTTCCTTGTAGCGGTCGCTCTCCGGATGTTGTTCCCAGATGAGTGGATCAGACGCGACAGCAAAAAGATCGTCCCAATCTTTAGGCGTGAGCGGGCGAAGCTTGATCAGTTCGCCCTTCAGATTTGGTTGAAGATCAAAGGACATTCTGGATCAAAAGTGCACTTTAGTCGCGAATCGCAAGAAATGAACACGGATCATTGCTGCGATGATAGTCCCGGCCGGTGGCGTTTGACCTCAGCGGCGATTTTTCACTCGTCGCACGGAGTCCATTCAATTAAAAACTCATTAAGTTGAGCGATGCGGTTTTCAACAACTGGTAATTAACCTTGAGGCAACATGCGGAGAAAGAGTTTCGCTGCACAGGCAATAGTGTCAGTATTCCTGCTCCTATCGACTGATACGAGCCAGGTGACGGCCGCCAATATGCGCAGCTTTATAGAAGCTGTCCGGAGAAAGGCGACTGTCGTCTATATTGGCTCTATTAAAAGAGTAGATCTCCTCACACGAACGAAGTTCGACATTAAAATCCGGGCACTTATTGACGTGTTAGCGGTGATGCGTACTCCTGGCACAAACCCTCGCGAGGCTACTCTCGAGTATTCGAGCTTTGACGATAAAACACCAATGTTAGCGGGCGGTCCACAGTATCAATTACGACCTGGCGATAAGGTTGTCGTGTTTACAACCTCCTTCGCAAGCAGCATTCCCCCTGGATATCTCATTCAGGGTAGCCGCGAGGAGTTGCTGCATCGTGCTGAAGCCCTGCGCGATGCTCTTAGCCAGATCTCTCCCGACCAACTTAAGGTGCAGGAGATTAACGAGGAAGATCGTCGTGTTCAGCTCGCTTTGTACGAAAAGCTTTGCGCGTATCTCCGTGCGCCCAAATAAGGACGAGAGAATGAAACTCGAATGATTTGTCATGTGCCGGAAGTCTTCGGAGTTTTCGGGAATGACGGGAGCGATTCGTCAAGCGTAACCCAGGGCAATTTATCTTCGAGCCAGATCGCTTTCCGCGGTGCAAACGGTGCCGGATCGTCAAGCGACGCGATCGTTACGTCGATCATTTCTGAATCTTTGGTGTCCTCGAAAAACAAATGCGTACCGCAACATGAAGCAAAACAGCGAATCCGATTCGCATGCGCGATTTTGCGCGGCTCACCTTTCGTAATGACAAGATCGTCGCGCGGCACCGATCCCCAGGTGACGTACGGCGCACCCGCGCTTCGGCGGCAATCAATACAATGACAATCGATCAACGCAAAAGGCCGACTCTTCAACGCATATCGTGTGCCGCCGCAAACGCATCCACCTGCGATCTCCATAAAATTCGCTTACCACATTTAACCACGAATTGACACGAATGAACCACGAATTTGGGCAGCGCGTGCGTCTCGCCTGCTGGCCACGCTGTCCGGCGGGAACAAGCTTCCTAAAAATGATCGAATCAGGAAAACAACGCAGACTCAATTCGTCGGCAAAAGGGATCTACGCGGGAGTGGATTGCCGTTTAAGAAAATTGTCTCAATCGAATCATAAGCGGCGACCGTTTTGAGCGGATCCTCGCGCAAAAGCAAAAGGTCAGCACGTTTTCCAACTTCGACCGTTCCGCCATCCGAGATCCCAAACGCGATCGCATTGTTGAACGTTGCCGCGCGAAGAATTCGCGATAGCGGGATGCCGGCCTCCGCCCAGTGACCGAGTTCGAGCCGTCCGTTTAGCCCCGGCGGATTTCCGATTCCTTCATTCGAGGGCGTGTCAGTGCCGAACAAAAGCGTCACATTTTCAGTCGCCATCATTCGTACCGTCGCAGTTGCGCGCTTCGGCCCGACCGACATTGCCTTTAACGGATCAACATCGCTACCGACGATTTTTGCGATCGCTTGCTTATATTCATCGGCAACTGCGGCTTGCGCGGCGTTTGCCTCGTCGCTCTTGAGATATCTTACGACCGAAGCCGGCAACGCTTCGCCAAATCGGAGATCATTGAGCAAAGACTTATCGAAGATTGACAAGTCGCCATACACCGCGCGCAATGTTGGTTGAACGGCGATCCGGGCCTTCGCCACATCTTTGATGATGTCGCGCACTGCTGGAGGTGGCGTAACAGCGAGCGGATCACCAGGCCAATGCCACAACCCGTGCGCGATCACGTCGGCGTGCGCGTTCAACGCGGCACCCCAGCTTTCGAGCGCGTTCGCGTGAATTACGAACGTAAGCCCGTGCCGTTTGGCTTCGTCACGAAGGGCGAGCAACGTTTCACGTCGCGGTACCGGCCAGTGTGCCGCGCCGCCGAAACCGGGTTCGATGAAAGACTTGAGACAAATCGCACCGGCGTCTTGCGCTCGCGCAACCGCGCGGACCGGCGAGTAATCATTCGGGTTGAGATCCTTTGGCCAATCCTTCGTCTGCTCCGGCTCATAAACAAGATTCAAAGCATCCGCTGCAGCCGCATCTTTCGGCGATTTCAACGCCATATAGCCGCCGATGATGCGCACGCCACGCCCGCAACTGCAAAAGTTTGGATGGATCGGCGAAGCATTAAACCACGCGAGCGTCTTCTCTTTCAGATCCAGATCAACCAGAGTCGTGAAACCGAACGCCAGGTACGATCGCGGCAACTGCGCGCGATAAGCTTCGAGCAATTCAGGATGCTTCTCGATCGCATCATCATCGAGTGGACCCATGTTGCCGACGTGCACATGTGAATCGATCAACCCCGGTATCAAAAATCCACCGTGACCGTCGATCTGTTTCACGTGCGGGCCCGGTACAAGATCGGTTCCGATCGCCGCAATCCGTCCATCGCGAATAACAACAGCGGCATGGGCGAGGGGAGCAGACCGCTCCGAAGAAATGACGGTCACGTTCTTGATCACGGTGTCATCGTCCTTGACCTTCGGTTTCTCGGCATTCGCAGCGCCCAGAAGCCTAAGAACCAGAGCAGACGATAGAAGAAGCCAGACGACTGCCGCGTTTCTCATCTCAGAATAGATGCGTCAGCTGTGTCGCTTGGATTCAACCGCCAGAACGCGCAGCATACCTCAGTGCGACAATCTTATAGCTACGGCTTACCAGTGCCGGAAAGCTTCCGGTCGAAAAACTGCGCAGTTGCTTTGTAGGCGCGAATCCAACTCTCGCGGCGGAGGAGATCATGGATTTCATCGGGAAACACCAGTTCTTCAAGATCGACCTTTTGTGCGCGCAATTTTTCGACCAGATCGGTCGTTTGTTGGAATGGCACATTCCGGTCGTCATCGCCTTGGATCAGCAGCACGGGCGACCGCCAGTTCGCGATGCTTGCGACTGGCGATGATTTAAATGCGAGGTCGCGCGCTTCTTTGACGTCGGGCGCGACGTCGGCGTTCCTGGCGTCGACCTCCGCGACCCACATTGCCAGAAAAACTGCCCAATCATGCACACCGTGGAAATCGACGCCGGCTTTGAAAATATCCGAGTTCCGCGCCAGACCCATCGCGGTGAGAAATCCGCCGTAGGAGCCGCCCCACAGTCCGATCCGGTGCGGATCGACATTCTCCAGACTCTGCAAAAACTTCGCGCCTGCCACGACATCTTTGTATTCCGAAGCGCCGCGCCACACGGAGTTCGGCGGCTCGCGAAATGCACGGCCGTACATGATGCCTAACCGGTAGTTCACTGAAAGCACAGTGTAGCCTTTACTCGCGAGATACTGATTCATTCCGTAAGCGTTGTAGTAATACTGCATGTAATGCCATCCGAGCAGCATCTGCCGGATTGGTCCGCCGTGCGTGAAAATCAGGGCCGGTCCGCGCTCCGTCTGGTTTTTCGGAACAAAGAGCTGGCCGTGAATGTCGAGGCCGTCCTCACTTTTGAATACGACCTGCTTGGGCGCGACGAGCTGCGACTCCGGAAAGTCCGGCGGGACCGCGTTCTTCGCGATCGATTCGCGGCCACTCGGCGTGATGCGATAAGGCATCGATGGCGAGGTCGCGGTCGAGCCTAGGCAGAGCACGTTCTTGCCGTCGCTCATTTCGACCGGGTTCCATTCGATCGTTTCGCCACTCGTCAGCGTCTGCGGATCGCCGCCGGTCGCGCTCACCCGCCAAATGTGGCGGCGATCGACATCGTTTTGATTCGACGTGTAGAGGATGCTGCGCTTGTCGGCGGTGAGTACGACTTCTTCCACGTCGAAATCACCTGGCGTGAGAAGCTGAGGAGCTCCACCGGTAGCGGCGATCGAGTACAGGTG
>JBKPLM010000114.1:0-4254 GCA_046731655.1 Verrucomicrobiota bacterium
GCGCCGTGAGGTGAATTAAACGAAAACAAACGCGGATCGAGCTCCTCGAACGCGCGGCCACAATTTGGGCAGCTCATTTCGGTGCTCATGACTGTCAGCCTGTTTTTCGAGTCAAGCAGACGCCCCGTGCCGCGACCGATCTCCAGCGCCCGACGAACGACGTCACGCGTCTCCATAATTCGCTTCCGATCGACGAGACCAACAACGACATCGATCGTATGCTCCTTGAACCGCTCTAGTTTTCGAAAATGCGGGATGGGAACTAGTTTTCCATCCACAAACAGCGTATCGAATCCCTGGCGCTCCGCCCAGCGCGCGACTTCAGTGTGAAAACCTTTTCGGGCCTTGACCAGCGGTGCAAGTATTCTCACCGGCCCGCGTTTCGCTATTGATTCAATTGCTTTGGCAATGGCGGCGAGGCTTTGTTTCTCCACGGGCAAATCGCAGTCAGGGCAAAATTGCGTTCCGGTTTTTGCAAAAAGCAGCCGGAGAAAATGGTAAACCTCCGTCACTGTAGCGACGGTCGATTTCCCTCCTCCGCGTGTAACTCGTTGCTCAATCGCCACACTGGGAGGCAATCCGCTGACCAAATCGACATCGGGCTTTTCGAGCTGCTCGACAAATTGCCGTGCATACGGCGACATGCTGTCGAGAAAACGTCGCTGTCCCTCTGCGAACAGAATATCAAATGCAAGCGTGGATTTGCCGGAGCCACTCAGACCGGTAATGACCACCATTTGCTCCCTCGGGATTTTGACATCGATGTTTTTCAGGTTGTGCTCGCGTGCACCATGGACTTGGATTGCGCCGTTCGCTCCATTTGCACGGAAACGTGGAGCTTTCTCAGCAGCTCGAGCCATTTCCCCATCGTCATCCTGAGCGTAAGCGAAGGACCTCTCCAACTCGCGCGGCGCTTTGCGAGGTCCCTCGCCGTCTTCGCGGCTCGGGCTGACAAGCAGTTTCTCGTGGGATTTCGCGAGCGCATTTCGCAAGAATCGGCCTGTATGTGAACTGCCAATCGTCGCGATTTGCTCCGGAGTTCCGACAGCCACCACATCGCCGCCACCGTCTCCGGCTTCCGGGCCAAGATCGACAATCCAATCGGCGCATTTGATGACTTCGAGATTGTGCTCGATCACCACGATGGAATGACCGCGATCAACCAGCCGTTGAAATAATCGCAGCAGCATTGCCACGTCATCGAAGTGAAGTCCGGTAGTTGGTTCATCGAAGATAAGCAAATTGCCAACACCGACTTTCGTCGCCTGCTCGTGATTCACCAGAATTGCCTTCCCATTTTCGCGTTGGGTGTTTTCTGCTTCCGCGAGATGGCTAACCAGTTTCAGTCTTTGTGATTCGCCGCCAGAAAGGGTGTTGAGCGGCTGGCCTAATTGCAGATAACCAAGCCCGACCTCTTCAAGCACGCGAAGCGATTTGGACAAGCTCTTATCTTCGCCAATTTGCCCGAAAAATGCGATCGCTTCGGTTACGGTGAGCTTGAGCAGATCGTGGATTGATTTTCCGTGCAGTTTAACTTTCAGAACATGCGGCTGAAACCGTTTGCCTTCGCATTCTGCGCAGCGCACGAAAAGGTCACTCAAAAATTGCATCTCAATTTTTTCGTATCCTGTGCCGGAGCAACGTTCACAGCGGCCGCTGCCCGAATTAAACGAGAATGTGCCTGCCGTGAGGCCCTGAGACGTTGCTTCCGGTTGAGCGGCGAACAATTCGCGAACCCGATCGTAAAGCCCGAGATAAAGTAGCGGGGTTGACCGGGGCGTGCGCGCAAGCGGCGCTTGATCGACCATGATCACATCGCGGACGCGATGCGCCCCGGTGACCGATTTGCACGCACCCCGTTCCTGATCGGACGACTGGCCTTTCGCAACGAGCAGATTCCGGTATAGGACGTCGTGGATTAGCGTGGATTTCCCGGAACCTGAAACGCCGGTCACACAGGTGAAAACGCCGAGTGGAAGATCAACGTCGATTTTCTTCAGATTATGCTGTCGCGCGCCTGCGATCTTGATCGATGACGTCCATCTTCGCCTCGATGTCGGCACCGAAATTGATTTGCGATTCGTTAGGTAATCGCGCGTTAAGGATGGAGCTGGCGCGCCCTCGCGCCGCACGATGGGTGGCAACCGGGGCGAGGGCGCGCCGGCTCCATTTACAAATTGATCAAGCGTTCCATTCCAAACCAACTCACCGCCGTACTCACCGCGGCCGGGGCCGATATCAATCAAATTATCAGCGGCACGAATGATTTGTTCCTCGTGCTCGACCACGAGCAGCGTATTGCCTTTGTCGCGCAAGTTATGCATTACGCGCACGAGCCGGCCAACGTCGCGCGGATGCAAACCAATGCTTGGTTCATCCATGACGAAGAGTGTGTTGACCAGCGATGCACCGAGACACGTCGTGAGGTTCACTCGTTGCACTTCGCCACCACTCAACGTTCGCGTGGATCGGTCCAGCGTGAGATAGCCAACTCCGACTTCGCAGAGATAATTGAGGCGCGCACAGATTTCGTCGCGCAACATTCGCGCAGTCGAATCATTCGACGGAATGCCGATCGCTGTTAGAAAATTACGGGCATCCAAGATCGAAAGTGCCTGGAATTCGGGAAGCGTCAGACAAGGAGAGGCGCTTCCCAAAGCGCCCTGCGGCGGCTGGAAAGCCGCCGCTCCTTGAATTTTGTAATTTAGCGCTTCGGGCTGGTATCGTCCGCCGTTGCAGCTGGGGCAGGTGATGTAGGCCCGATAGCGGCTGAGCAAAACGCGCACATGCATTTTGTAAGTCTTGCTCTCGAGCCACCGGAAGAATCCGCGGACGCCATACCACCGATTGTTTTCATAATCCTCTTCTGTATAATCGCCCGATTGTTTCTCGCCTTCGACGACGAAGTCCTGGTCGGCCTTCGGCAATTCTTCGAATGGAACATTGATATCGATCTCTTGGCGTGCACAGGCTCGAAGCAAATCTTTCTGCGATTCACCGAACTCGGCACCGCGAAAAACGCGCACCACGCCTTGTTTGATGCTCAGGGTGCGATTTGGAATAGCCTTGTTAAGATCGATCGCGATGGTGCGTCCAAATCCGCGGCATTCCGGGCAGGCGCCGAGCGGATTATTAAAACTGAACAATCCGGGTGTCGGCCGGCGGATATCGAGATCGCAGTGGGCGCAATGCCAGCCGGTGGAGAAGGGCATCGCGGATTGGTAGGGCGCGCCCGCCGGATGCGCCGTCGCGAATGTTACAGGCTCATTGCGCTCGGAAATCGGGACAACATTGATTTTCCCTTTGCCAAAACGCAGCGCGGTTTCGATAGCCTCGACGAGGCGCGCGCGGTTTTCTTCGGAGACTGTGAGGCGATCCTGAATGACTTGAACGCGTCCGCCCAGTCGTTTCAGTTTTGGATCGACATCAACGCGCACGATCTGGTTGTCGATCCATACTCGGAGATAACCCTGTTGCTGAAGAAATTCGAAGAACTTCCGCGGCTCGGTTTTCGATGGAACGGCAACCCAGAAAGTGACGAGAAGAGTTTTCCCGCCGCAGGAGTGCAACACCTGGCGACTGATCGATTGTACGGTTTCGGGGCGAATTTCGCGGCCGCAACTCGGACAGAATGCGCGAGCAACGCGTGGCCACAGTAATTTCAGATAATCGTTCATTTCCGTCATCGTGCCGACGGTTGAGCGCGAGCTCTTCACTGGGTTGGCTTGCTCAATGGCAATCGCCGGAGGGATACCGCGGATGTCGTCCACGCGCGGCTTGTCCATGCGGTCGAGAAATTGCCGCATATAGGGGCTAAACGTTTCGACGTAACGTCGCTGGCCTTCAGCGTAAATCGTCTCGAATGCCAGACTCGATTTGCCGCTGCCGCTCGGGCCCGTGACGACCGTCAATTGCCCAAGCGGAAGATCGACATCGATCCCTTTGAGATTGTTTTGGCGCGCCCCACGAACCTCGATGCAATCTCTCGCACGGGACACTCTGATGCGCTCTTTTTTTGCAACTTTCGAACTCACTGGAAATATTCGCTGCGAGTCAAGCCCTTCGCAAATTTCTGCAGCACAAAAGGTGGGTCATTCCGAACGAAGTGAGGAACCTCGCCTACGAAGTCTGCGTCACACTGATACGTAGCGTGCTCAATCATCTTGTGAGAGGTGCCGCGCGTAGCACGGGGGTGTCCCACCCCGATGTTTAATAATCGAAAAGTGCGGCCGGGTTGTCGCAATGGTTTTTGAA
>JBKPLM010000115.1:0-8668 GCA_046731655.1 Verrucomicrobiota bacterium
TCAATTGCCGCGGTGACTGCGAGGCCGTGATCGGCCTGATAATCCGCGATTGCCGCACGCGTGTCCGAGCCAAGGATACCATCGATGGGTCCGTCGTAATAACCCTCGTTATACAGCTGGGTCTGGACATTTGCGATGATCTCATCTGGCGGCAAATCGTTGTAGCCATAGATTGGACCATCGTAAGGATAATAAGTGTCAGGGTAGTAACCCCATGCCGGGTACCAATAGCCCGTATCAAAGTAGAATGGGAATGGTTGGGAATAGACGGTAACAAAAACGATCCGGTCGCCACAGTGGTTATGCCACCAACCGCTGTCGTGCCACTGGCGCTGATAATTGCGAAATGCCCGGTATTGTCGTCCGGAAAATTCGGAACCCCTCCAATTATTGGTGACAGCTGCACGCCTCCCGTTCCAAAACGCGGTACTTCGGGACCTGTTAACGAACGAACGGCTGCGCTCGCTAAAGGTCGAGTCTGCCCAACTCCTATTGAAAGGCTGGTGCGGCGTCGGTCGAGCCAGTGCATCGCTCCTTCGAGACCTATTCACAAACGAATTGGTTCGACGAGGTTGTGGACTAAGCCTGGATTCTTTCAGATCATTCGCGCTCGCCGGACGGGACTCTCGCCAAGGCGCAGTGTACGCCGTCGCGGACCGATTCACCAAAGCGCCGCTCGACCTCGGTCGTTCGGCGATCCTGGACTCTCGCCAGTCATTGGTGGCAGGCAGATGCCTCTGTCTCCAGGCCATACTACTTGTCGAAGCGGGCCGGTTCAGGAATGAACGGTTCACCCGTGGTTGCGTCCTCATTGTCCTAAACGTCGGCTCACGAAACCGTGCGGTCGAATACGTCGGCTGACGATAGCGCGCAGATGAAAACGTGTGTTGTGGCGGCATCTGCCGGACTGCGCTCGCGCTTCGGTAACCAGAATATGTCGTCGCCTTTTGCGGGGCTTTTCTGTGGTTGTATGGTATTTGTGCGCCTGCCGTCAGCGCAAACGCCACGCTTCCGATGCAAATCAAAAGAGTTCGTTTCATCATATTCCCCCCAGTGTTTAACTTCGTTAATCAAACACCGGCTGTTCGCTGAAGTTGCGCTATGCGTTTAAAGCTGACTGTCGAGAGATGAGAGTCGAGGAGCCTTTCTTCGGCGCCCTTCTACTTCTTAATTCGCACCTCGGCCTTCCGTTGCCGGGCGTTACGGCGTAAGGAAACTCTTGCCTGTGTATGGATCTCTCACTTCGGTTCCGGGCGGAAAACTCCGGACATCGATATAACCACTGTCCGGCGAGAACGGACTGGTAACCAGGCCTTGTTTTCCCGGTACGGGGATTCCGTAAGGCAGGTCGCCCTTGGGATTTTTCCTGGTAGCGGTTGCTTTCGCTACGCGAACGTTTTCCCGATTTGGCGGCGCAGGGGCCGGAGTCGGAGTTGGTGAAGTCCGACTGTTCGAAGCATCTGAAGCATCAGTTGGTGGAGTCTCATTATTCTGCTTCCGACTGCTTTGGCGCGGTTGCGGCGATCGCGGCTTTGGTGCGGGGTGCGCAAACGAGTTGCGTATCGATCTAAAAAAATCGTCGAAAGGTCCCGCTTGCGCTACCTCAGTCGCAGTGAAGAGCGTGAAGATCGACAGACAGACGACAATTGTGTGGAGCAGCCGTTTCATGGCGCGGACAGATACTGCCTGCATCTTGTGAAGAATGCTAGTCTTCCTTCAAAGAGTCACAATTCCCCGGCGCCCCCTCGAGTACACAAGATTCGGGTCAATTCTCACAATAAGCGGTGAGCGCGATGCACGAAGATAGCTTTAGCTCAATCCAGAAAGTTAAAATATGAATAAACTAATAAGCACATGGAATCCGCTGAGAGAGATGGAGGAAGCACAAAATCGCTTCAATCGGTTCTTCTCGGGCGGCTTTCCCAACAGAATAGGCAGTGGGGAGATCCACAGCCTTGCGGTCGCAGATTGGTCACCAGAGGTTGATATCAGTGAGGACGATCACGGGTATCTGCTCAAAGCTGACCTGCCTGAAATGAAGAAGGATGACGTTAAGGTAACAGTCGAAGACGGCATTCTTAGCGTTTCTGGAGAACGCAAAGTCGAGAAGGAAGATCACAAGAAGAAATTCCATCGCATCGAACGATGCTTTGGCACTTTCCGACGCACGTTCACGCTGCCTGAAGATGCCGATAGCACGAAAGTCACGGCGGAGTTCCGCGACGGAGTGCTGAAAGTGCACCTCCCAACAACGACGAGAGCAAAATCAAAAGCTACCCAAGTTAAAGTGGCGTAATGCTCTAACACTGACCGCGAGCGTGCGGAGGGTTCCGTGCGTTCGCTCCAGTGTAAGAGTTCATTCAACGACTGCCGGGCGCCAGGAATTACACGGGGACTAAGACCTACGTTGCAAGCGCACTCTCTGAGCCTTTCACCGAGCCATTCCCATGTCTGACGAAATCCACTCTTACATTCTACTCCAGCAACACACCCAACACGCCCTGCGCGTCCAGCATCCCGACTGGATCGAGCCCAATGGCAATTGCCCCACCTGCGACTCCTACGAGTCACGCCTCGCGGACCTCCTTGGCCTTTCTCCCCTGACGAACAGCGCTATACCGAGCGACGCAGCTTCGGAAGCGATTTGCGAAATTGCGTGGGAGAGCGACCGACGATTCGCTTAAACGCACGATTGAAGTTCGTCATGGATTGAAATCCGCATGCGAAGGCAGCTTCGTTAATTCGCGAATTGGGATTGAGCAAAAGTGTCTTTGATTTCTCCACTCGAACCCTGGAGAGGTAGTCGACGAAATTTATCCCAGTCGCTTTCTTGAACATCTTGCAAAAGTAATGCCTGCTGATGTTAGCCGCTTGGGCCACGCGCCCGAGAGACAGCGGCTCCGTCTGATGCATCTCGATGAAGTGCCGCGCTCGCGCCATGTTCATGGACTCGTCGTTTTCGCGCCGTACGGCGAGTTGATTCGACAAGATCGAAAGGTGTTCCGCAAAAATATTCAGGAGCCGCAACATCGCCCGATAGCGGTCTGGCGATAAAACGCACGAGCGAAAATAGGCTCGCTCAAGTTTTTTCCAATCCGCCTTGTAGCCCCACGCGCGGAGCTGCCGAGTAATGCTCGCGAAGTGCTTCTTACTCGGGTTCTTGAGCATCACTTCGCCCGTCTCAAGAAAACCAAGAATGTGATCACCTACATACACTGGTACGGCACTTTCGGAGAGTCCCGCAAACCAGGTAACGGTGCGCGTAGTCGAATTAGTCTCTGATGCGTTGGTTTGGGCCGTTAAGCATGCGGCGCGAGCCTTGTTGAAACGAGCCAGAATTGAGGCGAATGAGTCGCGATCCTCTTTCCCATGATGCGCAGGCGACCACGAAGCGTGCCCTCGAATATTAAGCGGCAAACCCGTAGCTTCGCTGAAAGCTCGCTCGTAATCTTTGAAAATATGCGAGCGCGACAGATGGCGCATCACTTCCTGATCAGAGGAATGGGATGCGTTTCGTTTGCTCATTTCACCTTGCGAAGCAGTACGTCTAACTCCGCTCGCGTGCTGCATCGCTGGGCGCATACTAAAATTCGAACCCGCTCAGCCAAAGCTGGCCTGATGTAAGCCGTTGCCCGATGTGTACGTTGCCAAACATCTGCTGCTCAACATCGCAAGTCTGATTTGCGACTGAAGCGCGAAGCTGCCTGAAAAGCGCAGCCCGGCGTTTAGAGCCTTTATGTCGCTTGAAATAAATCGCGCTGCTTTGCTGGACGGTTGGTTGCATATTTGTTGATAAGAAAACTGCCGGCGCTGATCTGAGCTACATTCGCAGCCCGCGAAACATCGCACGCCAGCAAGGCTTTGGTGGTCTCCTCCACGGTCAGGAGATATTTGAGCACGATCGGATGAATTGCATGCGCCACTTCAGCATCTCGCATTATTTCGCGGAATTGGACTAGATGCATGTTCGATTAACCTTAAATTAAGCGGCTCACCGGCCGTTGTCCTGATGAAGGTCGTGCGACGAATAAGTCCGTGGAGGTCAGCTGCTGAGCATCAGGACCCTGTTTTTTAGCTGCCCTAAGCTGCCCGAAAAGCGTGGTGCAGCGTTTTGAGACTTTACGATGCGCAAGATAAAGGGCGCTGTTTTGAGTGATCGTCGCTTCCATATTGTTTTCCTTTCGGCGTCTTAATTTAGATGCGCTGATCGGTTTTCGATCTCGGGCTCATTATCGCGCCCTACACTCTCTCGATGCGAATACGCATCGCTGTGCACTTGTATTTCAGGTTCGTGATCTGAGCGAGCAATAAGGCGACGCCGGCGCCCCAAAATGGTAATGTTACTGGATAAGAAGTCCCCGAGCCATGTTTGATGCGCGTCCTTGTTTGTATGAATGAAGACCGTCATAGATAGATGGTTCTGCTCTGTTTGGTTGGTGCAGAGGGAAGGGGCCGCACCCGCGGTCGATTGACGCTGCAAGCGTTAGTCAAGTAATCTACACCCACAATGCATATCGCCTAACATTATTTGAGGTTCCCCAATCAACAGTGAATGAGGCGCGATTGTGAAACTCGCGTAATCTTAGGACGCCCGACGAGATGTCCATTGAGATCAAAAACGAGATCCAGCCCGAAGTCGGCTTTGGACTATGTTTTAACGGTTGGTTCCAATGGACAAACAATTTTCGGTGTTGACGCACATCGCGACCTGTTAGACGTCAGCAGATCCCACCTTGTCCGGACAGTCGCTCCGGTGTAACGACCCGCTTCCACAAACGAAGAAAACGCTTGCGGCGTTTCTCGCGGGCGGCTGCTGTCTCGGGCATCCAAAGGTGAAATGGTTTGCGTTTGAACGCTCTCCTAATGTTCCTCATGCAACTACTATCCCACAGTTTAGCCGAATCCGCGCAGGATTATCTCTGCGACGGATAGAACAGCTATATGCGACATCTATAACAGTCGTTAGCTTAGCTAGTTACGCACTCGAACAAAAATAGCGTGACTGTCGATTCAGACAATAAGTTACTTAGTACACGGCGGCCTCTCGAAGGGAGCATCTTTAGGTAAGGGCAGCTAACAGCTCACTCATTTCGATTCTTACGATACTCGAAGCCGTATCGCTAACTCCGTAAGGTAGGATGAGTTGCCCGTTGTGGACGAGCGACCCACAGGAGTAAACGACATTAGGAACGTAGCCTTCCCTTTCGTTTCCCTCCGGTCTTAACAACGGCTCTTTCAGCTGGCCAATGATTCTTGCAGGGTCGTGTAAGTCGAGCAAGGTCGCTCCAATGCAGTATTTTCGCATTGGACCGACGCCGTGAGTAAGAACTAACCAGCCCGCTTCGGTTTCAATCGGCGAGCCACAGTTACCGAGCTTCACAAACTCCCAGGGTTGTAGGGGCTCTTGTAGGAGCACTGGATCGCTCCAAAAATGCGGATTATCCGAGAACGTCAGGTAAAGATTCTCATCGTCCTGTCGTGAAAGCATCACGTAGCGTCCATCGATCCGACGAGGAAAGAGAGCCATCCCCTTGTTTTGAACCGCAGGTCCGTTAAGAGTTAGGACACGGAAGTTAAGGAAGTCCTCGGTCTCGATGAGCTGGGGCAAAATAACTCGACCATTGTAGGCCGTGTAAGTCGCATAGTAGAGAACGCTCCCATCGTCTTCGACAAAACGAACGAAACGAGCATCCTCAATGCCGTTGCTTTCGTTAGGCGAGACGGGAAAGATAATGCGTTCCGACATTTGCGAAGAAGGAGCGAAATGAATTTCGTAGTTGGATTCCGCCAGCCAGTGCATGCACTCCAAAGTTCGCGGCACGTCGCGCGTGTGTGCAGAAGCTTCGTCGGAGGCTGCTTGCTGGATGGACTTATCCAACTCATCAAGCAGGAAGGTCTTACCTAATCGTCCCATGACCGAGGCAGCCCAGTCGTTCTCAAGTCCCATCTCACTTAGTTTGTCCAGGAAGGCGCGTTTAAAGTAGGTGGGATTAGGATTAAGCTCAGGCAGTGTTACAAAAGGCGTCGTCTTCTTGATCTCTATTGAATGATCACGATGGATTACTCCGGTTCGAAACTGGATCGAAGAGATATGTCCTTCACCGGTCGCGCGTAGGCTTAGGATAAAACGGAGATCGCCCTGCCCTAGACCAGTCTGGTCGGGATGCGGCACAATCGAGGGATTGAACAACGCTGCCGATTCGAGTGCATACTCACCGGAAAACAGCGCGCCAATGAATAACCGGCGTGGTTCGGAAATCGTCTCGCCGTCTGGGATCTGCGCTCGCACTTTTTCAAAATGCCGCAGCCAACTTTTATCTAGATCGATATGTCTCTCGCCGAAATCCGCTCTAACTAACGAAAGCTGCTGTTGGGTTTCCTGCTCACTTAGCGCGAGAGCGCGCGCGATGATATGCTCGACACGCGTGGGATTGATCGGGATGAACGGACGCACCACCACGCGTTTGTTGTCCGGCCGAAGAAGGATGCCTGTCGGATGAAGTTTCATCCAACTTTGTAACTCGGGATCTTTAAGTCGGGCGCGGTTTCCGCCTGCGTCATCTCCGCGAGGGATAAGTAAAATGCGAGACTTGATTCTGCTCCCTGGTTTTGACTCACACGATCCTGATGCAGGGCGTCACGACATCCTCCCGTGCTGGAATCGTAGAGCGATTCGCCGAGGTCATTCCGACCAAGGAACCACTCGAAACAACGTCGCGACGCGCGCTTCCAATATTCGTCATGCGTGAGAGCAAAAGCCTCTAGACAGGCCGAGATGGTAGCATAGGCCTCCACCGGCTGTTGATCGAAGCGCGCGCGTTCGCCTTCGCGCTTCCAAAAACCGTTGGACCCAATCGGCGCGAAATGTCCGGCCTTCGCTCTTTGCGCTTCCACCAGCCAGCGGAGCGACTGCAAACCTGCCTGGAATACCTCGCCACGCGAAGTCCAGTGACCACTCAGGATCATCGCATGCGAAAGCTTTGCGTTGTCATAGGTGGCGACCGTCTCGAACCATTGCCATTCCTTCGAACTGTTAGCTTGAAACAACTCGAGCAGTCGCGTGGTGAGCAAGTCACGCAGCTGATTCACCATCCGGTCGCCGGAGAAGCTGCGCAGGTATTCCTGCATCGCAAGCAGGACGAAGGCCCAGGCGCGCGGAGAAGTGAACTGCTCTACAACCGGCAAACCTCGTTGGAATAAAAGCGCGCAGAGATTGCGATGGCCATCATTTCTTGATCGGCCAAGCGCCATTCCCACGGCCCAAAGCGCTCGGGCGTGACTATCTTCCGAACCGACCGCTTCCAGCCATTCCCGATTATGACCCATAAAATTCCGAAAGCGTTTCGTTTCCTGATCGAATGCATCCCATAAGAACGAAAGATAAGTGCTGGCTAGGCGTTCAACGTCCCGTTGCGCCACGCGACTGGTCATCTCCGGAAGCAGCAGAGTCAGGATAAAGGCGCGCGCATTGTCATCAGTGCAATACCCTTCCCGGTAATTCGGCACGTTGAAAATAGCGTGCTGGAAAATTCCGGTGTTATCGGTCATCCGAAAAAGATGATCGAGTTTCAGCGGTGGAAATTCATAGGGACGATTTTCCAGAGTTCTAACCGCAAAAGCTTTGCGCGGCGAAACAGTCAATCGTGTGCGTGCGCGCTGAAAGCTTTCCATGTAGCGACGGGCTACTACCGGCCAGATCATTTCGCGTCCAAGTTTCCATGCACGTTTTCGCATTCCCGCCATCAGTGCAGGATTGGCTAGGAGTCGTGTTACTCCCTCGGCAATAGCGTTACTGTCGCGGAAGGGCACGAGAATGCCGCGCTCCTGCGCGAGCAACTCCTGCGCATAGAGATAAGGAGTGGAAATCACCGCCTTACCTGCGCCGAAAGCATAAGCCAACGTGCCGGACGTGATTTGCGCTTCGTTAAGATACGGGGTGACGTAAATGTCGGCTGCGCCGATAAAATCGGTTAGTTCCTCCAGCGTCACGAAGCGATTATAGAAAATAACATTGGCGGTCACACCTCGATCTTCAGCCAAACGCTCAAGCTTTAACCGATAAGACTCGCCTTCCCGCGAAAGAAGATTGGGATGTGTCGCGCCAAGGACAATGTAAACGACATTCGGGTGTTCCTCGAGGATTGCCGGTAACGCCTCGATTACATACTCGATGCCTTTGTTAGGCGAAAGCAGTCCAAAGGTAAGCAGCATCGTCTTACCTTCCACGCCGAACTGATCCTTGTGGAAGCTCGGGTCGATGAACTGCACGTCAGGTACACCGTGCGGGATGAGATCGATCTTCTCGGGCGAAACGGCATAGACTTCCTTCAACAACTCTCGCCCACGTTCAGCCATCACGATAAAACGATTCGAAAGCGCATTGAGCTGCTCCATAACGAATCGCTGCGCCTCGTTAGGTTCGCGCAACACAGTGTGCAATGTTGTCACTACCGGCATGTGCACATCGCGCAGCAAAGCCAGTAAGTGACTTCCGGCCGGCCCCCCGTAGATGCCAAACTCGTGTTGGACCGAGACGACCTCGACGTTGATTATGTTTTAGAAATCCGCCGCGCGCCGATTTGAATCGATCTCCTTTTCGTCGATCTCGTAACGGATACGCGTCGAATAGTCGTAGACTTCAGGACGATCGTTAACCGCTCCCACGATG
>JBKPLM010000116.1:0-14595 GCA_046731655.1 Verrucomicrobiota bacterium
GCTTCGAGCACTGCGCGCCCTTTCTCTTCCGAGCGGACCAAAAGAGCATATGTAGATTCGAATTGATTGTTCATCAGCGTTTCGTGGTTCATGCAATTCGTTTACGCAGGTGCCGTGCCACAAACCATCCTGTTACGTAATCTTCTCACAACGAAGATAATGAAGGGCTTGACGCATCCAAATGCACAAGTCCAACGTTTCGCGATTGGGAACAAGCCGTTCCATTTTCGGGACGATGCCAGCCTTGTCTGCCGCCGGCCTAATCAGCCGCTATCACAACAAGAAAGCGAGCGCGCCGTTCCACTCGTCTCCGCAAAGGGCAGCTAGCCTAACGAACCAAACCCAAGTCCCAGTCCGTAAGTGACGACTGCGACGATGATGCCGATCCAGGTCATCTCCAGACCGGACGCCCACCAGGAGCGGATGGTGATCAGCGATTTCAATGCGCCCACGAGAAAATGCGCGACTAGACTGATACCGAAGGAAATAATGACGGCCGGCACCCCGCCCGAGAAAAAGAACGGAATGATGGGAACGAAAGCGCCGATCGCGGTGGAGATACCAGCTGAGGCCGCAGCGGTCCATTGATTTGGAAACCGGTGCTCGGACAAGCCAAGCTCACTCTGCGCCATCGCCTGTACAAACTGTTCAGGCTGCTCGGCAAGGCGTTCTGCCATCTTTTGTGATTCTTCGGGAGTAAATCCTTGTAACTGATAGAAGAGCGACATCTCTTCGATTTCTTCCTCGGGGTTTGCTTCGACTTCCGCCCGTTCACGCGAGATCTCGGCTTCATAAACTTCCGCTTCACTCTTTGCCGCCAAGTAGGCGCCTGCGCCCATCGAGAGAGTGGATGCTAGCATCCCTGCAAGTCCCGAAATCAGAATGTAATGCTGCTGATTATTTGTCGCGCCGGCTACGCCCGAAACAATTCCAAATACTGCACCTAACCCATCGTTTGCGCCATAGATCGCATCAGCGACCCAACTGCCGCCTCGCCCATGCCAGCGCTCGCGCTTCAGGATCTTGTCCAACGCTGTGCGCGGGCTAACCGGCGGCACCATGGCCCCAAGCACCCGCGCATGCGCTTTTTCTTCGAGCGCGCTCTTTCGCAAAAATTCCTGGACATCCTCTTCACCGGCGAAAGCGCGCTCGGCTTGTTCGTGAAACTCAACTTCCTGCCGTTCTTCCGTCGCTTCCATTCGGCGAATGGCGATTTCGGCTCCGGCAATCTTGTTCCACCAGCGACTGAGGCGGCGCCCGATCGTGTTCTTCAGAACAGGTGGTTCGGCGCCGAGGTCTCGGAGTTTTTTTTCCCAGCGCTGTGCATGACGCTCTTCGGCTTCAGCCATGCGAAGGAGAACGCCTTTGCGTCTCTCGTCCCGCTCGCGTTCGGCCAGATCGCGATAGGTTTGCGCTGTCTCAATTTCCGCCTGCCAATTGCGTTTGACGACGTCGATCGTCTGCTCCGGTCGCGTTCCACCTGAGGGAGATCGGAGTTGCTCTTTCGATTCACGAGACGGATTTTTGCTGCCCATTTGCGTTTAATCAGCTGGTTCCAGCGCGGCGCCAATCGCCGGCTCTGCTCTGGCCTTCACTTGTTGTACTGTAATTACAATCGCGACTGACCCGATAATCAGCGCGGCAGCAATTACGACACGCGGTGTTACAGTTTCCCCGGCAAAAGCAGCGCCTAACAAGACGGCTACAATCGGGTTCACATACGCATAGGTCGCGACTTTCGCCGGATCGCAGTGACGCAACAGCCAGATGTAGGCGGTGTATCCAACCACAGCTCCGATAATTACCAAATAAATAAACGAAGCGAGTGATAAGATCGAGACCGAGGCAGGATGAAAACGCCGGATTTCGCCGGTTACGATGCCGGTAAGCAAAAGGAGCAGTCCCCCACAGAGCATTTGTTGGGCGGCCGTCAGAAACGGAGAAGCTGCATGCTTTGCGCTGCGCGAATAGAGTGATCCTGCCGACCAGATAAAGGCGGAGACTAGAAGGATTGACATTCCAATCGCAGGATGTCTTCCGCCGTTTGAAGAAAAACGCAGAGCTGGCCCGATCAAGATGCCAACACCAGCAAAACCGCCGACCAGACCAAGCCAGACAATCGGTGCTGGCCTGGACGCCATTCCCGTCGCCCAGCTGAGAATGACAATGTAAATCGGGACAATCGCCACAATCAGCGCCGCTAATCCTGTGTCGATATATTGTTCTGAAATTGTAACACCGCCATTGCCTGCAAGCAGCAGACACGCGCCGACGACCAGCGATACGCGCCAGTTCGCCCAGCTCGATTTATACGCGCCTTGGGACCACGCGATCGCGAACATAATCATTCCCGCCAGCAGGAATCGCGCGCCAGCCATGAGAAACGGCGGAATTGTCTCGATGGCGAACCGGATGCCAAGATAAGTCGAACCCCAAACGAGATAGAGCGCTGCGAACGCGACAATGATTCGGATTTTTGTGGGCGCAGCCATGAAGCGACCACAATCTGCCAATCGCGCAGCAGAGCAAACACGCGTTCACTAAGCGTCGAAGCGCAGAATTCGCCGTCTCGAAATGTTTGTGTTCGAAGTAGGTGTTGAGGAGTTCGCCGCGGCGAGCACTGCTACAACGCGCGATGCGTGTCGCTATGCGCCGCGTCTGAAAAGCAATCGATACAGCAGCAACAAGATCATGGCGCCAACCACCGACATGATCCAGCCAGCAATATAATTTTCACCCGCAAAAATGCGACCGATCCACGTACCAACGAACGCGCCGGCGATGCCGAGCAGAATCGTGATAATGCAGCCACCGGGATCTCTTCCCGGCATCAGCAGTTTCGCGATGGCGCCGACGACGAGACCGATCACCAGTACCCAAAGAATAGAATGAGCGCTAAAGTCCATAATGAGCCGAGTTCTATCGGATCTGCAGCGCCGAAGCAAGTATTCCGTTTGAATTGGTAGGGACGGCTCGCCGAGCCGTCCGCGGCGCGCCAAATGCCAGTCCGGCTCGGACCGGTCGCGGCCTACCTCGACTTACAGCTCAATCACTTGTGCAGAGTGAACGTCTTCGCTCGCACGAATTTCCTTCAGCAGTTTTTCGCTCGGTGCAGTGTCAAGATTCAACACCGTGAGCGCTGTGCCGCCGGCCTGATTTCGACTCAGCGACATTGTCGCGATGTTCACGCCATGATCGCCGAGCAATGAGCCAACTCGTCCAACCATTCCAGGGCGGTCTGTGTTTTCCAATACCAGTACCACACCATGCGGACGCGCTTCTACCGGGCGGCTGTTAATGCTTATGATGCGTGGAGTGACACCGAAAAACGCGCCACCGACCGAGACCGTTTTTCCTTCGCCGGCAGCGGATAATTCGAGCATGTCCGTATAATCTCCGGGTGCGCTCAAACGCGATTCACTTACTTTCAAACCGAGGCTTTCGGCGAAACTGGGTGCGTTGACTTCGTTGATTTCATTGCCGCCTGCAATTTGCAGGAAGCCTTTCAGGATTGAGCGCGTAATTGCCGTCGTATCGACTTCGTTGACTTTGCCGCTGTAATTGATGTTGAGAGTTTCCACGCGCTTTGGTGCAAGCTGCGATAGAAACCGGCCCAATTTTTCGCCAAAGCGCAAATGCGGTCCAATGATTGCCAAGGTTTTTGCATCGAGACTGGGCATGTTCACTGCATTGCGAATGGTGCCTTCGAGCAGCGCGGCGCGAATCGAATGCGCAATCTCAATCCCCACGCTCTCCTGGGCTTCTGCCGTGGACGCGCCGAGATGTGGAGTAAGAACAAGATTGGGCGCGTCGCGCAATGGCGAATCGACTGGGAGCGGTTCAATTTCGAAAACGTCCAGCGCCGCGCAGGCCACATGGCCATCTTGCAACGCTTTCACGAGCGCGGTTTCGTCGATCAAGCCGCCCCGCGCGCAATTGATGATGCGGACGCCGCGTTTGGTTTTTTGCAATCGCGCTGCACCGAGAATGTGCCGCGTTTCTATGGTAAGCGGCGTGTGCAGCGATATGAAATCTGCACTTGTAAGCAGATCGTCGAGCTCGTCCACTAGTTCGACCTGCAGACTGCGGGCTCGTGTCGCGGAAAGATACGGATCGTACGCAATCACGCGCATTCCGAAAGCAATGGCGCGACGGCTGAGTTCGCTGCCGATCCGCCCCATTCCAATTACACCCAGCGTTTTGTTGTAAAGCTCAACGCCTTCGAAATTCTTTTTATCCCAATTCTTGCTGCGAACGTTTGCGTCGGCCTGCGGAATCTTGCGAGCGGATGAAAGCAACAGCGAAAACGCATGCTCTGCCGTAGAAACCGTGTTTCCGCCAGGCGCATTCAGCACAATGATGCCGCGGCGTGTGGCGGCCTCAACGTCCACGTTGTCCACCCCCACCCCAGCGCGCCCGACCACGCGCAGCTTCGTACCTGCATTCAAAACATCGGCGGTGACTTTTGTCTGACTGCGTACGACAAGGGCACTGAAGTCGGGAATAAGATCGACAAGTTCCTTCTCGCTTAGCCCGGTTTTAACCACTGCCTCGATTGCGCCATCGCGAGAAAGCTCATCCACTCCACGCTCTGAAATTGCATCGGCGATGAGGACCTTGGGCGGCGTCACGACAAATCCAATCTTAAAACTTAAACCTTAAAACTTAAAACTTCTTCTCGGCATATGTTAGCGGACGGACTTGAATAAATGGCGATCAATGGATTAGCCAGCGGCCGATCCAGGTTCCGAGACCATAAAAGCCAAGTGGCTCCAATCGCCCGGCACTAACCAGCTCGTCTACTTGCATCCGCAGACGTTCGCTTTTGTTTGCGCCGCCTAGGTAGTCATCGATCACCATCCAACAGCGATCGGCAAATCGATCGCCATAGCCGTTAATATCGCGACGAACATTGGCGTCGGCATCAAAAACAAATAACCCGATTTGGCCCGAGCCCAGGATCTTGCGCACTGTGGCGATTGTATTCGGATCGAAAGAGCGGCCGTTTATCAAAGTAACCTGATCGAGGAATCCGAAGCGCTTCAGATTTTTCCTCAGATCTTTGAAACTGTCCTTCGTGCCAACCCGGGGGTGATCGACGCGGCAGCCTCGCTCGATGCCGATGATTTTCTTTTCTGTGTCTGAATCGCGTACGCCCATGGCCATGGCGATGGTTGCTCCGCCGACGTATGAGCCCACCTCAAGAATGTCCCCCACGCTGACCTTGGCGCAGTGGTAAAGCATCACAATCGTGTCGATGCCGAGCATCGAACACTCGGCAGCTTTCATGAGTTGGTGGTGTAGATCTTTTTGCTGACGATACTCAATCAGCTTTCGCATCAACTCGAGACAGTCATCAACGTTGGTGCTGGGATTCAAACGATGTCTTAAGTTTTAAGTGTTAAGATTTAAGTTTTAAGTTCGAGCAAGTTCGCGCGGGCATCGTTGTTTTCTTAAAACTTAATACTTAAAGCTTACAAACTTAAAGCTGTGTCCATGCAAGAGCGCACAAAATCTTTCTACGTCATATTTGCCATCGCCGCGGCGCTAATTGTTCCGGCTACCATTGCATTGCGAACCGTCATTCATCCGGCAATTTTACAAGCCACTTCGGACAATCCGACGCCGTTGGGATATACATGGAGCCTGGCGCTGTTCATTGTTCCCATAGGAGCTCTTGCATGGTGGTTTGCCTGTCGGCCTGATCTGAAGTTTCCACGAAAAGCATTTTGGCGGACTATCGCGGTGCTCACTCCGCTCGGATTCGCCTTGGATCTCCTTTTCGGCAATGCGTTCTTCATCTTTCCAAACAAAGCGGCCACTCTTCACTGTGAAATTCCCGCGCTGGGTGGAGCGCTCCCGATCGAAGAATTCATTTTCTATCTGACAGGGTTCATGCTCGTTCTGCTGAGTTACATCTGGTGCGACGAATATTGGATGGCCGCGTACAACGTTCCTGACTACGAGGAAGCGGCCAAGGATATACCGCGCATCGTTCGTTTTCATTTTGCTTCCGTGATCCTCGGCGTCGTCTTGATCGCCGCAGCAATTGCGTACCGAAAGTTCATCTCCGGCGCATCGGAAGGGTTCCCCTGGTATCTTACTTATCTCGTCTGCGCTTCGCTCATTCCCTCAGCCGGCTTTTTTTACACCGCACAACGGTTTATTAACTGGCGCGCGTTCAGCTTCACGTTTTTTCTGCTTCTCCTTATCAGCTTGTTTTGGGAAGCGACGCTCGCTTTGCCGTATGGCTGGTGGGAATATCGAAGCAATATTCTCATGGGGCTGCAGATCGGAGCATGGTCCGGTCTGCCCATTGAAGCAGTCTGCGTTTGGTTCGCTGTGAGCTTCACCACTGTCATCACTTATGAAGTAATCAAAATTTGGAAGGCGCTTGGTGTTCGCGCGCTCGAAGCGTTCTTTGGAATCGGAAAGTCACGGCAGTCTTAAGTGTTAAGTGTCAAGTTTTAAGAAAAAGACGACGCGGCTGCGGCGGAGCTCAAAACTTAAACCTTAAAACTTAAGGCTCTGTTATCCGTAAATGAGCAGATGGATCGAATCGGGTAACTGTGCCGCGACGTTCGTAGCCACGCTCCCGCGGAGCAGTTTTGTCATGGCGGTGCGTTGTGAAGCGCCGATGATGAGATAATCGATGCCCAACGTGGCGGCAAGATCGAGGATCGTTGTTGCCGTGTCTTCGCTCACGGCATACAGCGGGAGCACGCAGATATTGCGCTCGGCGGCAAGGTTGAGCATGGCTGACATTATTGCGGCTGCCTCGGGATCATCCTGCCATTTGGGCCGTCCACGAACGGTCGGACCGCGAGCGTAAAAGACCGCGATCTCTTTCACGTACAAAACATACAACGTGGCATTGCGCAGTTGCGCTTCATCCAACGCGAATCCGAGCACTTGGGTGATTCCACGCGCGGCCACCATGATTTTGTGACCTTCTTCCAGCCGCGTTTGCACGCTCGTATGCAGATCGGGCGTGACCATTTCGGCTACTTTGCGCGTCACAGTGAGCGTCTTTAGCCCGGAGAGCTTATGCGAATAGGTTCGGAAGCCGAGCCCGATGCCTAACACGCAAAGCGCGAAAAAGAGCGCGTCAGGTTTGGTTTTTGCGATCGTCAGTTCAACTAACGAGAGAACAACGAAGGTGGCGCCCATGATCAGGTGTTCGTACAATCGCAGACCGAGGCGCGTGTTAAATGTGCACGCGCCGAGATTGACCGCAATGGCCCCCACTACCCCGATCGCATAAAGCCCGGCAAGTGTCTCAAACTGTCGCGTGACGGCGAGCACGACGATCGGGATTGCAACAGCAACAATAAGCGGAATATGCGGCACGCCGTGCCTGTTAAGTCGCGCAAATTGCCGCGGCATTTCCCCGTCCTGTGCCATCATGTAGATCACGCCAATCAATGCGACGATGGCGGTGTTTACTGCACTAACGAGAAGAAGGCCGAATACAACTCCGACGAAAATAGAAAACGCATCACCGAACCACGTCCCGCCGACAAGAGTTGCATAATATTGCCCAAGAAAGCGAAGCATGTCCTCCTTGTGTGCCTCCAGTTGTGGTGCGTACGATTTCGGCAGCGAGAGCATGGCCCAGCCCAGCAGCGCAGTTCCCGCGACTACTTCGATCGCCACTGGAACAATGGCTTTTGAAGCCGTGCGCGTGACTTTGGGATGATCTGGAGTCGAATTCGGATCAAGCTTCATCACGCCAGTGAGATTGGCGATTGCTTCAACACCGCTCAAAGCAAGGATTACGCCCACGAACTGCACCCAAACCGTACCCAGATCAGTATGGCGCGGCTCAAGATGGGTGAGATTCAAATGCGGGACGCTTAAAGCAATCGTGCTCACCACTACGATTACGGCCGGCACTGCCAGCCAGATGGAGACACTGCCGCTGTGTTTGGGTCCGAAATAATTGATGACCCCGAGGAGCAAGATGACTGCCATCGTTGCCTCCGGCGCGTAGCGAGTCGGAACACCCAGATAAGTGACGCCCGCCCACCCGCTCAGGGCTGCGGTCACAATGAAGTTCGCGATGAGCAGCAGTGCGCCGACTGACGCCAGAAAGCGGCTCTGCTGACGCGCAGCAGAATAAACACCGCCGCCGTCCGGAAAATGGGCGCAGACGATGATGTAATTGAAGCCTACAATTGCCGTGAGCGCGCATACGGCGAGAATAATGGGAAACGACGCGAAGCCGGCCGCGACAAATGCCAGCCCGAGCACGTAAGCTTTGCTCGTGCCCCAATCGCCGTAGAGCAGTGCCGCGGCGCGTTGCCAGTCAACATTACGCGGCCGATGCACGCCCGCACGGGTGTCGAGAATAACATCCTCTACCAGTTGCGCCATTGCTTTGCTTGTCACTCTCCATTGGACGCGCGTTCACTGGCAAGTTCTTTTCTGAGCCAGAGTTCGAGGGGTGAACGGACTCGATCAGCTGTTTCGCCAGTTCACTTCCTTAGACGAAGTGATTGTTGCGATCCGAGTCAAACTTCGACCCGTGCGCCTAATTCGACTACGCCGTTGGGAGGGAGGCAGAAGTATGAGCTAACATCGCCAGCATTGCGCGTCATCCACGCGAACACCGAGCCGCGCCACGAGGAGAGACCCTGTTTGCGCGTGGCAAGGATTGTTTCCCGACCAATGAAATAAGTAGTGCGCATTGGATCAAAGCGGAGGCCAGTCTGTTTTATGCTGGCGAGCGCACCGGGCACGTCGGGTTTCTCCATGAATCCAAAATGGACCTGTGCGCGCCAAAATCCTTCATCCAGCTTTTGCAGCGCGACGCGATCTTTGGCGTTAGCAAGATACGGAACCTCTTCGGTTCGGACGGTGAGCAACACGACTTGCTCGTGCAGCACTTTGTTATGCTTGAGATTGTGAAGCAAGGCGAGCGGCGTTCCCGATCGATTTCCCGACATATAGACAGCGATCCCTGACACGCGCCGGATATTCTTCAGGTCGGGTAGAAAAGCATCAAGCGGAATGCAAATTTCGCTCAGCCGACCGCCAAGAAGACGGCGTCCCTTCCTCCACGTCAACATAAGGAAAAGAATCGCCGCTGATACGAGCAGCGGGAACCAGCCACCATGCGCAACTTTCAGCATATTGGCTCCGAAAAATGCGAGGTCTATCGTGACAAAAAATGCAGCGATAGGCAGAGCCGTCGCAGCCGGCCAGCGCCATCGACGACGAGCCACGACATAAAATAGAATTGTAGTGATCAGCATCGTGGTGGTGATCGCTACGCCGTAAGCCGCAGCAAGATTGCTCGACGTTCTAAAGCCCAGTACGAGCGCGATGCAGGCGATCATCAATCCCCAATTCACCACCGGCACATAGATCTGCCCGATAATCCGCGCCGAAGTATAAATGACCTTCACGCGCGGGCTGTAGCCGAGTTGGATCGCCTGCATGGTGAGTGAAAAGGCGCCGCTGATGATCGCTTGCGACGCGATAACCGCCGCAGCGGTGGCAAGCACTACCATTGGATAGAGCGCCCATGAAGGCGCCATTCGGTAAAAAGGATTTACGGCAGCCTCTGGTTCGACAAGCAGAAGCGCTCCCTGCCCAAGATAATTTAGCGTTAATGCTGGCAAAACGACAGCGAACCAAGTCACGCGAATTGGCGTCGTTCCAAAGTGACCAATATCCGCGTAAAGCGCTTCGCCACCGGTGACGACTAGAAAAACGGCGCCGAGTACCACAAAACCGCGTGAACCATTGATCATGAAAAATTCGAACCCATGCATTGGATTGATCGCGGAAAGCACTTCGGGAGCGCACATGATTTGCTGAAGTCCCAGCAGGCTGATTGCTATAAACCACAGCATTGTAATCGGGCCGAACACCGTACCCACGTCGGTCGTGCCGCGCGATTGAAACAAGAAAAGTCCAATTAGGATGGCGACGGCAATCGGCAGCACGTAAGGATCGAACAACGGTGTGGCGATGTGCAGGCCTTCGACTGCACCCAAGACGGAGATAGCGGGAGTGATCATCCCGTCGGCGTAAAGCAATGCCGCCCCGAATAAACCCAGCAGGAAGAACAACTTTCCGCGCCGCAGCGCATCTTGCACCAGTGTGGCGAGCGCGAGAATTCCTCCTTCACCTCGGTTATCGGCGCGCAGAATCAAAATCAGGTACTTAACCGAGATGATTAGGACCAGAGACCAGAGGATGAGCGACAGAACGCCGAGCACGTTCGCGTGCGTAGGAGCAACGGCATGCTGTCCGTAAAAGCACTCGCGCATGGCATAGAGCGGACTCGTGCCGATGTCGCCGTAAACAATCCCGAGACTAGCGAGGCAGAGTAAAACCAGCCGGCTTCTGCAATGCTTGGAGGCGACGCGCGCAGGCGGAGGCCTGGCCGCGTCAACAACGGGGGAGATTAAAGATGACGAGCCACGATTCACCGTTTTCTGAGGGACTTTAAATTGCGCGCAAGCCCAGAATAATTAAAACGGTACTAAAATTTCGAAGCCTGCATTTCGCGAGCATTTGAATGCGCTACATTACTGGCGTGCCGGGACCTTCCAGTTCGCGTGCCATTGAACAGCAGTCTTCTGAGCCTTTCGACAGAGCAAAGACGAACGGCGAGAGGCGTGTCTCATCTTCGCCTTCTCTCGCGCCATTGAAGGAATACATTATGGCTGTGATTGGTGTGGCCATCCTCACCGTCGCGTGTTGGTTGCTAACACCGCTTACCGGATACGGGGCCATCTCGCTCATTTTTCTCCTCGGGGTGTTGCTCGCTGGAATGGTTCTCAATCGCGGTCCAGTCTTGCTAGTTGCTGCGCTCAGTGCGCTTTCTTGGAATTTCTTGTTTATCCCGCCGTTGTTTACGTTGCACATCGCGAAATTCGAAGATGCATTAACATTTGCGACCTATTTCATCATCGCGATTACCGTCGGCAGCTTGACTGCGCAGTTGAAGGCGCGCGAACACCTCGCCGCCCAGGTCCAGCTGGCACACGACTCCGAGCGGCTTCGCAAAACATTGCTCGATTGCGTTTCGCACGAATTGAAGACGCCGCTCGCGGCCATCGGAGCTGCCAGTCAGGAACTATCGCGCTTGCCGCCGAACATTCACGATCCGCAAATGCTCAAAGAGCTCGCCAACGAAATTCGTGACGGGTCTCGCCGGCTCAATCGCGTGGTGGACAACCTTCTGGACATGAATCGGCTTGAGAGCGGAGTGATCCGGCCGAAACTCGAATGGTGCGATGTGCGCGAACTACTCCAGTCGGCTGTAGACATAGAGCGGGAATCGATCAACGGGCGAGATATCAGGCTGGATGTTCCTGAAAAAATTCCTTTAGCGCTCGTGGATCACACGCTTATCGAGCAGGCTGTCGCGAAGCTTCTCGCAAACTCCGGAAGTCATACCCCGCCCAGACTGCCAATCGAAATTGATGCCGAGTATAAGAACGACCAACTCCTCATCTCTGTAAGCGATCGCGGGCCAGGGATCCCAATAGAAGCAGCTGAACGACTATTCGAAAAATTCTACCGTGGTGACGATCGCAAGACAGGCGGACTCGGACTCGGATTGTCAATTGCGCGAGGGCTGATTGAGGCCCATGGCGGCAGACTCACGGTGGAGAACCGCGATGGTGGGGGCGCACGCTTCACCATCAGGCTGCCGGTTCACGTGACGAATATGAACGCTATGGAAGCGACGTCATGAGATCAGCTCGCAGCGCGCTGATCATCGACGACGAAAAGCAGATTCGCCGGCTGCTCCGCCTTGCCCTCGAAGGAGCAGATCACCAAGTCTATGAAGCCGAGACGGGAGAGGCTGGCCTAGCAGAAATCGTCCACCGTCGGCCCGATGTGGTTTTACTCGACCTCGGTCTGCCGGATATGGAAGGCGTAAAAGTGCTGCGACGTTTGCGAGAGTGGTCAGATGTGCCGGTCTTAATTCTCTCCGTGCGCGACGACGCCGATGAAAAGGTCGCCGCGCTCGACGCTGGCGCAGATGACTACGTGACGAAGCCATTCGACACCGCGGAGCTATTGGCTCGCGTCCGCGTGGCGCAACGGCGCTCTCTCACGGAAATTGGCGAGCCGGTTTTTAACTCGGGACCACTCTGTGTCGATTTCACAGCGCGCCAGGTGAAACTAGGTGGCGAGGAGATTAGGCTAACGCCGACGGAGTACTCATTGTTGCGCGTGCTCGTGCAGAACGCCGGGAAAGTCGTAACGCATCGGCAATTGCTTCGCACCGTTTGGGGAGAGAAGGCCGAAAGCCAGGCACAGTACCTTCGCGTTTACGTCACGCATTTGCGCAAGAAGCTCGAAGCGCACGCGAACGCGCCGCGGCTCATCAAAACTGAAGTCGGAATCGGTTATAGACTTTCGACTGAGCGCCAATAACACGCGTGCTGCCCAAAGAACGTTAACAATCTTTTAGCGTTTCAGGGGCAGATTTTAATTAACGGTCGCGCTGAAGTCCAGGCGACGCTTTTGGGGATGAAAGCGATCGTGGTCATATTCTTCCGAACGCCTGGTGTGAAGCCGCGAGGACGACCGACCGTCATACCGATGAGCGAGAGCTTGCAGTGGGTCAAAGCTTTAGGCGCTGGCAAAACAAATCGCGTAGACAAGGCGACTGTCCGTAATGAGTCGGTGCCGCCGTTTTGGACTTGGTTTATCGAAAACCCGCGGCCCCCTTTCGAGATCTTGCGATAGTATTGCGGATTTGACTCCCGTTGCGAGGTCACTCGTCGCGACGCCGGCAGCCACGGAGTTTTGCCCATCTACCGTTGCGCGTGCGTACTGCCCCGGATCGAGCACGCTCGGTGCCTCCAGCGTTATTCTCGGAGCACCCAAACGCAATGCATGCTCAATTTTCTTCGAGGGAACGTCATTCGCGAAGCGTCCCATTCATTGCCGGAAGACATCGACCTCCTCGTTTACGCGTGAAGATGCACGGCTAGTTCGATCTCAGCGGTCTGCGGAAACATGTCGAGGGGTGTAACCGACTGGATGGTGAACTTTTCCTGCAGGTCTTTCAGGTCGCGAGCCAGTGTGGCCGGATTGCAGGAAACGTAAATTAGTGTTGTTGGCGCAAGACTAACAATCGCTTTGCGAGCGTTTGCGCTTAGGCCGGTTGCCGGAGGATCGATAATGATGGTGGTAAGATCGATTGCCTTCAATCGACCGCGATCGATGTCGTCCACCGGCGGGCGGTTCGGGTGAACCGCCCCTACCTGTTGCAATTCACGTTCCACATCGCCAGCGATATAGATTTCTTTCGAGGTCGCGTTTTCTTTTGCGGCTGCGATTGCGAACCTGTCCCAATCGATTCCGACGACGCGCTCAAACTTGTTGAGCAATGCTTTGGCGAAGAATCCTGCACCACAGTAAGCATCGATGAGGAGATTCTGATTTGACGGAACAAGATCGATAATCAAATCGCGCAGTGCATTTGCAACCTCATCATTAGTTTGAGCGAAGACGCGCTGGCCGGCGGAAGTGCGCAGGGTGTAATGTCCATCGCGCGGATATCGGTCCCGAAGTTCCGTCAGCGCTCGATTCACTTCGCCGCACGAAATGGGGCACCGCTCGACATCGACCAACCGATGTGAATCGCGCCGGAAAAATCCGATCATCCCATCCTGCACGTGAACTGTGATGCGATTGCGATATTCGTACTGCTTCGGTGACGGAATGATCGGTCGCAGAGAGATCTCTTTGAGTTTGCCGATCCGCTGGAGAACATCGCACACCTGCCGCCATTTTATCGCCAGCTGATGTTCGTAGTCGATGTGCTGATACGCACACCCGCCGCAACGGCCAAAATACGGACACTCCGGGGTTACGCGATGGTGGGAGCTTTCCTTAACTTCTACCAAGTCCGCATCGGCGAATTGTTTTTTCTCGCGCAAAATCTCAACAGAAACGAGCTCCCCTTCGATCGTGTACGGAACGAAAACGGCTTTCCCCTGCTCACGTCCGACTCCTTTCCCGCCAAAAGCGATGTCTTCGATTTTCAGATCGATCACGCGCATATGCTTTCCAAATTCGAATATTCCACATCGAAAAACATTACCACCAAATCTTCATTTGATAGATTTCAAGGTTAAGCATTGTTTTAAAATTCGAGTTTTCGATATTCGGATTTAATCAATTCATCATGGCTTGGCGACTGCACGAACACGTTTTGCGTGGCAAAATCGATAACCGCACGCGCGGGCGCGTGACCGGTGAGATTTGGCTGGCCGGCATCGACCAGCCGTTGGTATTGGAATTATCAGGCGACTGTGCGCCCGACCTCGCCGGTTGCGAGTTGAGCTTTGAAAATCCGGACGCGATTCCAATGACGACGAAACCGCCCGCTCCTCAGCAGCGTGGCCCCGCCGGCGATCTCACGGCCGCGCGCAAAGTGCGCGTGTTCGACGTTCCCATTGAAGAAGCGTTGGCAATGTCCCGACGCGGCGAAACGCCACCCGAACACATGGCGAATGCGGTGTATCTGGAGTGGTTCAGCCAGCGCAGCGGCCGAGTGGTCATTGAAAGCGCTGATTATCACCTGCAAATCTCCGAGCCAGCGTGGCGTTATAC
>JBKPLM010000117.1:0-4158 GCA_046731655.1 Verrucomicrobiota bacterium
GTTCGCGTCGGAGGTAACCCGTGTCGCGCGCGAGGTCGGCACGGAAGGTGAGCTCGGTGGACAAGCCACGGTTCAAGGTGTTGCCGGCACGTGGAAGGATTTGACTGACAGTGTGAATTTCATGGCTCGCAATCTGACGGATCAGGTGCGTGGCATCGCGAAAATTGTCACCGCCGTCGCAAAGGGAGACCTGAACCAAAAACTCCTTGTCGAAGCAAAGGGGGAAATCGGCGAACTCGCCGATACAATCAACAACATGATCGATACGCTCGCGACGTTTGCCGATCAGGTGACTACTGTTGCGCGTGCGGTCGGCGTCGAGGGGAAACTGGGTGGGCAGGCTAGTGTACCCGGCGCGGCCGGGACATGGCGCGATCTAACCGATAATGTAAACCGGCTCGCGGCGAATCTGACGACCCAGCTCAGAGCCATCGCCGACGTTGCTACTGCCGTCACGAAAGGCGACCTGACACGTTCGATTCAGGTGGGGGCACAGGGCGAGGTCGCGGCCGTAAAGGACAACATCAATGAAATGATCCGCAATTTGAAGGACACCACGTCGCGAAATCAGGAGCAGGACTGGCTCAAAACGAATCTCACAAAGTTTACGCGCATGCTGCAAGGCCAGAGAGATTTGTTGACCGTTGGTAAGCTGGTCTTGTCAGAACTCGCTCCGGTAGTTCCGGCTCAACAAGGAGTCTTCTACATTATGGACAAGTCGGGGCGAGAACCGGAGCTTAAACTCCTAGCGAGCTACGCCTGCCGTGAAAAGAGCGGGTTGAAGACTTCGCTCAAGCTGGGCGAGAGCCTGGTGGGGCAGGCCGCGATGGAAAAACAACGTATTCTCCTAAGCGATGCCCCCAGCGATTACGTGAAGGTAAGTTCCGCTTTGGGTGCCGCTCGCCCAATGAACATCGTGGTCCTGCCGATTTTATTTGAAGGAGAAGTAAAGGCAGTCATGGAACTTTCATCGTTAGAGCGCTTCAATTCGACGCACCAGGCATTTCTCGATCAGCTAACGGAGAGTATCGGAATCGTTCTACATACAATTGAGGCAAACACGCGGACCGAAAACCTCCTCAAGCAATCGCAGTCACTCGCGTCAGAGCTTCAGAATCGCCAGGAAGAGTTGCAAAAAACCAACCTGGAATTGGCAGAAAAAGCGCGTTCCAATCTGGCGAAGGATCAATTTCTCGCCATGCTCAGCCATGAGTTGCGCACTCCCCTTACGCCGGTGCTGGCGTCCGCCCTCGCTCTTGAGAGCGAGCCGGCATTGCCCCAGGAGGTCCACGAATCGCTACACATGATTCGCCGCAACGTGGAGTTGGAGGCGCGGTTGATCGATGATTTGCTCGACTTAACTCGCATCGATCGAGGGAAAGTACAGCTTAATTTTGAAGTCGTCGACGCTCACACCCTGTTGCAGAATGCGCTCGAGATTTGCCAAGCGGAAATCGATCGAAAGCAACTGAGGCGTTCCCTCAATCTCCGCGCACGGAAAGTTCATTTGCGAGCGGATCCGGCGCGACTGCAGCAGATCTTTTGGAACCTGATCAATAACGCGGTGAAGTTCACACCGAGCGATGGGCAAATTTCCATTTCGACCAGCAACACTTCCAAGGGAGAACTACTTGTTGAAATCGCCGACACCGGCTTAGGCATTGAGCCCGAATCATTGCCGAAAATTTTCGATGCTTTCGAACAAGGCGGCCGAACACAGCTTGGAGGGCTAGGTCTTGGCTTGGCCATCAGCAAAGCACTTGTGGAAGCGCACAAAGGAACACTCACTGCGCAAAGCGCCGGTCGAAACAAAGGCTCCACGTTTACGCTGATTTTTCCGAGCAGCGAAAAAGCTGCGGTCCAAATTGCGCCGGCGGTTCCGCCTAGATTGCCGGAACATCGGGCCATGCGGATTCTACTTGTCGAAGATCATGAGGATTCGAACCGATCGCTTACGAACTTGCTTCGACGGCGCGGGTATCACGTGCAGTCAGCTCTGAATTTCCAGTCTGCGCTCGATCTAGGCACAAAGGAACAATTTGACGTGCTCATTAGCGATCTGGCTTTGCCCGATGGCAGCGGCATTGATTTGATGCAAACGCTGCAGTCCACGCGACCGGTTCTTGGGATTGCTCTCACAGGTTTCGGAATGGAAGACGACATCCGCAAGTGTCGGGAGGCAGGATTTCAGCACCATCTCGTCAAGCCGATCGATTTGAACAAGCTTGATTTACTTATTCAAGAAAGCGCAGCCGCGCTGGTAAGCGCATAAGATTCCATTAGCTGCCACGTCGTCTTACAAACTACAAATTGCTCTGATGCGACCCTGCCTCCGGCCGGTACACACTGCGCACTCGCTTCCCGCATGAGGCGCGACTACGCTGGCAAGTTCAAAGACTCGTGAGAACTGCTGGGCCTATGGCGTAAACGTATAAACTACAGTGTGCACGGCTCTTTTTGTGCCTTTAACCACACTGTGGCCGACATTCTTGGCCGTGTGCACAGTACTTTTCGTGACGTTTTTTGCTGTTCTCACCGGTCCCGCCTCAATCGTGCCGCTGGAAATGGCAAACGCGAGAATTATCGAAAAGAACGCTTTCATATTACTAAATAATTCGTTTCTGACAGTCCGCATGCGCCTACTCTGCGGGGACGCCGTGTGGCAGCCCCGAAAGCCTTCGAAGCTGGGCCCGCCAGGATTCGAACCTGGGACCAAGGGATTATGAGTCCCCTGCTCTAACCGCTGAGCTACAGGCCCATTTTAATAGGTAAAGCTACTCCGCCGCCAGGTACACTGACTCATCAGCACCGGCCTTGTCCTTAAAGACGCTGACGAAGGCGGCCTCGCCCTTACCAGGATCCAGCCCATAGCGCACGAATCCCTTCGCGTTCTTAACGATTGGCACAAACTCGTCGCGTACCCGGCGGTCGATCTCAGCACTGTCCTTTGGATTAAAATCGTAGTGGCGAATGACGGCGAACATAATACTTCTCCCTTACTTGAATTTCCGGTTTGGAACTCTATTTCTGCGCAAGCGATATGTCCGCCGCTGTTTCGTGTCAACCCGAATCGCTGATTCGAGTTCCAGAACCGGACAGCAATGTCTTCGGCACGCACAACCAAACGCTTTCCGTCATTGCGGTGGCGCTTTGTCACGAAGAACAGTGCGGCAAACTGCGAGCGAGGGGCCAGGATTCACGGGGACTTACCCTGGCGCGGTGAAACAATCAGTCAGCACGGCGCTTAAATAACCGCCTCTCCGCACCGGTGAGTGTTCGCAGTTTGTTGCGAAAGTATTTCAACGTGGAATCCTCCATTTTGTCACGCAAAAAATGCACACGCGAAATATGCTCGCATAAAGGCAAATGCGGCGTCAATCTGAGTTCCGATCCGCTACCGTTCGCTCGCCTGTGGCACGCTGAGCCAAACACGGGCAGCAACGCAGTCGGATACGCGAAGTTTCGCAGTGATGAACCTTAGAACGTTATCAAGACGGACGAGCACACTGGCAATTTTAAAGGGCAGTGTGATGAGGCTGAGTGCAATGATTTTTACTCGCCTCATCTCTGCAGAAGCAATACCCAGTCTGAGGCACCGGAACTGTTATTGCCAGTTGGAGTAAAAACGCGGGTTCCGGTGTTCGGAAACGGCGAACCAGCAACAGTTGAATAAGTTCCGTTAGTCGGGTCATACCAACGCGCCCTTACGGAAGAAGGCGTTAGCCTTCTCATGTCCACCGTTACCCCCCTTACCGCAGGCAGATACGACATAACGAACGAACCGTCCGAAGCCCGTGCCGTCGTCACGGTTGTCGCTCCGCTGCCGTAACCAGCCGTTACCGTGGTATGAGTAAAATCAGGCACCAAAGTTTGCCACGCTACCGAGGTTAAGACATTTTTGAATCGCGTAAGGTCTCGAGACCCGTTGCTGTTCAGATGCACATGCCAGTCGGGGTTCACTGCGGAACAAAAACTTCGAGCACAACCCACGCCCCAAAGCGGGCAGTTTCCGAAGAAATAGCCGCAATTTCCAGAAAGAATCGACCAATAAGCCTCTGCGCGCAGGTCTTTGCGGGTTATGGCTGCTCCGTTGGCTGTCGAGTTCTCGTAGTATGTTTCGAGCATTAAAAAAGGACGTGTCGGAGCACGATTGTACGC
>JBKPLM010000118.1:0-8148 GCA_046731655.1 Verrucomicrobiota bacterium
GGTTGGACGGCACGATCGGAGTCCGCGGGGTCAACGCAGATATCGACGTTGGCTTCGACCAAATTCTGCAACATCTCGACATGATTTTCGCGATGCGTGCTGAAGCGCAAAAAGGCCCGTTTGGAATATACGGTGAAGTCATTTACATAGGTCTTTCCGACAACGCACAGGTAAACAGGCTGATTAACAACATCCACGAACAAGTGGACGAAACTTTGGTTGACGGCGCATTGAGCTGGAGGCTCATCAACCAGCCGCGCGGATCGCTCGATCTCGTCGCGGGCACACATTACACGAATATATACGAACGACTCGAACTACATTCCGACCCAGTCGCGATTCAGCAAGCTAGCCAACGATTTGTCAACAACATCGCTGACGATTTGCGTAGCCGGTTGGATCGGGACATTTCCAACAGCGAATTTCTTGAAGCGCTCAAGAGCACCATCAAGGCAGATATTATCAACCGGATCGGCAACGCGTTAGAGCGTCACGAAAATAGACCAGATATTCCAATCGGTCCGTTGGGCGGGCGCATACGTGAAGAGATTGCTCAACGAGTTGAGCAGTTTATCGAGCTAAAAAGAGCCGAGCTGCGGGCGCGCGTAGATGCGCTCGTGGAAAGGGGTGTCGCGCGCCGGGAAGCTGTCCAAAGAGTAGTTAATTCGGCAAAGGCGCGGATCGCGAATCAACTCGCAGTTCGCCTGAACAAAAGGCTGAGTCAAAGTTTGTCACGAGATGATTATTGGTTCGATCCCTACGTCGGACTGCGAGGCCGGTACAATTTTAACAAGATCTTTTATACCGCCATACGCGGCGAGATCGGAGGAGGCGTCGCCTCCGATTTAATGTGGGAGGTCGAAGGCGTAATTGGAATCAATCTCACCCGTTCGATCTTTACCGAAATCGGTTATCGGGCCCTGGCCGTTGACTACGACAACGACGGTCTCCTTTTCGACACCACCATGCATGGCCCGCAAATTACCACTGGGATTACTTTCTGAGACTTGTTAGAAACGTCATTACCAACATCAGATAACGACCTTATGAAACCATTAAACTGTATTTTCCTAACCGGTGTCGCAGTTGCGTGCACAGTGCTGAGCCTCGGCTGCGCCTCTACACAAACCAGCACGCAGAATAGAGAGAGCATGCTGGCAGCCTCCGGCTTTAAAACGATCACGCCTAAGACCGCAGCGCAGCAACAAAAGCTCCAAAACCTTCCGCAGGGCAAGGTAACCATGATCCAGAAGAAGGGGAAAACGTACTACATTTTCCCTGACCCTGCTCACAACCTGGCCTATGTCGGCGGCCCCAACCAGTATCAGCAATACCAACAGCTTCGCGCTGACAACAGGCTTGCAAAGGAGAGCCTGGAAACGGCCGACATGTATCAGGATACAGAGATGCAGTGGAGCGTATGGGGCGGATGGGATGCAGGCTTTGGATCCTTTGGCCCCATGGGAGGGCCGGGGCTGTATTAAACAAGCGCAGACTCGGCCTAATCGATTAGTCGCTCACCCAGCCGACCACCGTCGGCAAGCCATGGATGTTTGTTTATCTGCCGTAGGTTTGGGTGGCTTCCCTGATCGCTTGTTGACGAATTGTTTTTAGCTTTTGGTACTGCTCAGGCGAAAGGATCGCTTTCATTTGCGGATCAGTCTGCTGATGAATAGCTCTAATCTGTTGCACTTTCTGAACCCTCGAAATCGAGTTGTCGTTCTTGATTGCTTCTACCTTCGGTCCTTCCTCGCGAAGAATAGGTAGGATTTTGAGCTTTTGCTGTGGTGTAAGGTCGAGTTGTTTCGATATCGCTTCAGCCTTTGCGCCCGCATTTTGAGCGTGTACTGTCAGTGCCGGCAGCACAAACAATCCGAAGCAAAAAGTAGATATGATGATTGCTATATAATTTTTCATTTTCTTCTCCTTATTTTTTTGAGCGCCATCGTGGTCATGGCCTAGAACAAGTCAAGTCCAATCGCTCGTCACACCTGATCCGGTGTAGCCCTAAAGTCCTATAGGCAAATTAGCGTAGGCACGACGAGATTGCGCTTATTTCAGCTGAGTCAGCTGAGCCACAACAAATTAGATTAACACCCTATGAAATCAGCAAGACAGATCCTTCTTGGCGGGATGCTCGCTACCGTCGCCACGATGGTTGCGCGCAGGCCGCATTCTTGGGATGCGGCCCACGAATTAGACGACGGCTGTTTTGGTACGACTTAAGTCCAATAGGCAAATAGAAGCTCCGGTGTGAAAATCTCGTAAGGCCTCTCCTCTGCCTCTGAAAACCACAACAATGAAAACAAAAACTGTCCTCGCCGTCGCGCTCGTTAGCGCGCTGGCTTTCACCACAACCATCGCCCGCGCGGCGGAGCCGATCAGCCCGGAAGAGGCACACTCGATCGCCGTCGATGCGTATATCTACTTCTATCCGCTGGTATCGATGGACATCACGCGGAAGCAGTCCATCAACATCGAGCCTGGGAAGGAAATCGGCAAAGGCCCGATGAACATGTTCGTCAGCGTCCCGGAATATCCGCCCGCCGACCTGAAGATCGTCGTGCGGATCAACTTCGACACGCTCTATTCCGTCGCGTGGCTCGATCTCACCGGTGAGCCGCTGGTCATCTCCGCGCCCGACACCGACGGGCGGTATTACCTCCTGCCCATGCTCGACATGTGGACGGACGTTTTCGCCTCGCCCGGCTGGCGGACGACGGGGACCAAGGCGGACAATTTTCTCGTGACGCCTCCCGCCTGGACCGGAACGGTACCGGACGGGCTTGCGCAGATCAAAGCGCCAACGTCCTATGTTTGGATCATCGGCCGCACCAAGACCGACGGTCCGAAGGACTACCCCGCCGTGCACAAGATCCAGGCGGGCTATAAAGTCACGCCGCTCTCGCGCTGGGGAAAGGAACCGCAGCCGGTGACGGTGAAGATCGACCCAACCATGGATATGAAGACGCCGCCGAAGGTCCAGGTCGATACCATGCCGGCGGCCAAATACTTCACCTACGCCGCTGAACTCATGAAGCTGCACCCGCCGCATATCACCGATGAGCCGATCGTCGCGCAGATGAAGCGGATCGGCATCGAACCGGGCAAAAGTTTCGACTTCGACAAGCTCAATCCCGCCGCGAAGAAGGCGCTGGAGAGCGCGCCCGAGGAAGCCCAGCACCTCATGAAGTGGAAACTGCCGACGCTCGCGCGGGTCGCCAACGGATGGTCCATGAACACCGATACCATGGGCGTCTATGGCAACTACTATCTCAAGCGCGCCATCGTCACGCAGCAGGGCCTCGGTGCCAACCTGCCCGAGGATGCGATCTACCCACTGAACCTCTTCGACGACACCGGCAAGCCGCTGGACGGCGCGAACAAATACATCATCCACTTCGAAAAGGGTGCGACGCCACCGGTGAACGCCTTCTGGTCCATCACGCTCTACGATAGCGACGGTTTCCAGGTAGCCAATGTACTCAATCGTTTCGCGGTCAGCAGCTACATGCCGTTCAAGGCTAACGCGGATGGGTCTCTCGACCTCTACTTCCAGAACGAGAGACCCGGCAATGACAAGGAAGCCAACTGGCTGCCCGCGCCCAAGGGACCGTTCAACCTCTGCATGCGTCTCTATGGGCCGAAATCCGAAGCGCTCACCGGCAAATGGAACCCGCCAGCTGTCATGAAAGTCGAAGGCCGATCCGAAGTGCAACCCCAATAGCAACCGCTTCGGTTGGATCACCGCGCGGTCATCTATGAAAACAAAAACCATCCTGACTTCGCTCGGTTTCGCGCTGGCGCTCACCCTCACCGCCCGCGCTGCCGACCTCACTCCTGCCGAAACCAAAGCCATCGCTGAGGAAGGGTTCATCTACGGCCTGCCGATCGTGATGAACTACGCGGTGATGTACGAGTATTGCGTTGACAAGAATTCCGGCCAATACAAGGCGCCGTTCAATCAGATCAACAACGAAGCTCGCGTGTTCACTTACAAGGACACCGCCGTTATTACGCCCAACAGCGACACTCCTTATTCGTTGTGTTGGCTGGATCTGCGCGCCGAGCCACTCGTGTTATCTGTCCCCGCCGTGGAAAAGGAGCGCTACTACTCAGTAATGCTCTGCGACGGCAACACCTTTAACTACGGCTACATCGGCAGCCGGGCCACCGGCAATGACCCCGGTGACTACATGGTCGTAGGGCCCGACTGGAAAGGCGAGACTCCAGCCGGCATCAAAAAGACATTCCGTTCGAGCACGCAGTTCTCGCTCGCCGCCTATCGCACGCAGCTCTTCAATCCTGAGGACATGCCGAACGTTGTAAAGATCCAAGCCGGTTACAAAGCGCAGCCCCTCTCTTCTTACCTGAAACAGCCCGCGCCCCCAGCGGCCCCGGTGATCAACTTCCCCAAGATCAATAAGGAACTCGTGAAGACGAAATTCTTTGAGTACCTCGATTTCGCATTGCAGTTCGCCCCGCCTGGACCGGAGGAGAAAGAAATCCGTGCGAGACTGGCGAATATCGGCAAAGATCTTTCACCTGAGCAAAAGGCCGCCGTAGGTCTTGGCATGAAGGCGGGGGATGCAACGGTCGATCAGTATCTCAGCAGCGGAAGCAAGGACATCAACGGCTGGAAGATCGGTTCGCTCTTTGGTGACCGTGATTTTTTCCATGGTGATTGGTTGAAGCGTGCGGCGGCCGCCAAGGGAGGCATCTACGGCAACGACGCGGCCGAGGCGATGTATCCCATGACCAGGACATTGGCCAATGGCGAGCCGCTCGACGGCAGCAAGCACAATTACACACTCACGTTCGAAGCCGGACAGTTCCCGCCCGTGAATGCGTTCTGGTCGGTGACGATGTACGATGGCAAGACACAGTTGTTGATCAAGAACCCGATCAATCGTTACCTCATCAACTCGCCGATGCTGCCTAACATGAAGAAAAACGCCGATGGCTCGCTCACGCTTTACATCCAGAACACGTCGCCGGGCAAGGAAAAGGAATTGAACTGGCTTCCCGCGCCAGACGGCCCGATCTACCTAGTGATGCGCCTCTACTGGCCTAAGACAGAGCCGCCTTCGATTCTACCGCCCGGGGAAGGCACTTGGAAACCGCCCGGCATCGTAATGGCCAAGTAATCCATTGATTAAATCATAAGCACTCGCCCGCTCTCGAACTGTTCTTCGACAAGACCTGGCGGCCAAATGAGATCGAGCTGGTGATGTAACTCGAGCTGATCGATCGTGAAGCGCGCGACTTCACCAGCGAACCTCTACAGCAACCACTCCACGAGCCGGGACTAACTTATCCCAAACGAATCTATTTTCCTCTTTCCCAAGCTTCAGGATAGACAGGACGGGGGAAAGCTGCCATCTCAACCGTCTACTGAATGACTGAAAATCAGGTACTCACTGCGCTCTGGACTGGGACCTACCTCCTGATCCAGCTTGGCGTGATAGCCAGGGCTATTTTGCGACCTCACCGGGAACCAGCTTCGCGAGTAGCGTGGGTCGTAGTCATTGTCGTTCTGCCCGTAGTCGGCATCATCGCTTACATCTTGCTCGGTGAAACCAATATCGGTCGCCGGCGGGTAAGTCGCATGTGTGCGGTGCTGGCCGCGATGCCGGATGTCGCCAAGGCATCTGGAATGGATGCTCCAAATCTGCAACCCAAAATTCCCGAGCCTTACGCCCACCTGTTTCGGCTTGGACATTCGATCAATGGCTTCGACCCGGTGGGTGGCAACCGCGCGCGCTTGCTACCGGATTCCAACGCAACCATCGCGTCCATGGTCGCGGATATTGATGCCGCGCAAGATCATGTCCATCTGACCGTCTACATCTGGCTCCCGGATAACAACGGACTCAAAGTGGTCGAAGCACTGAAGCGGGCGGCCGCGCGCAAGGTCATCTGCCGGGCCATGGCCGATGGGCTGGGCTCGCGCTCCATAATCGCATCCGAGCACTGGAGAGCCATGCAGGAAGCGGGAGTTCAGGTAGCCACTGCACTGGCCATCGGCAATCCGCTCTTGCGTCCATTACGGGGCCGTATTGATCTGCGCAACCACCGCAAGATTCTGGTAATTGACAATCGCATCACCTATTGCGGCAGCCAGAATTGCGCGGACCCCGAGTTTCGGATCAAGACTAAGTTTGCCCCGTGGGTGGATGCGATGATGCGCTTTGAGGGGCCGATTGCGCGGCAGAACCAGCACCTTTTCGCCAGCGACTGGATGGCGCAGGTGGATGATGACCTCAACGATTTATTGCGCGAACCGCTGCCGCCCACCGATTTGGGGTTCACGGCGCAAGTCATTGGCACGGGCCCGACGGTGCGTAACTCAGCCATGCCCGAACTCTTCGAGACCCTGATGTATACCGCCCGGCGGGAACTGGTCATCACAACTCCCTATTATGTCCCCGACGAAGCCATGCAGTCAGCCCTCTGCGCTAGTGCCCAGCGCGGGGTGGAAACCACTGTTATTTTCCCGGCGCGAAACGACTCCTGGATCGTGGGCGCGGCCAGTCGCAGTTATTACGCTGACCTGCTCGCCGCCGGGGTCCGCATCCATGAGTACGAGAGCGGCCTCCTGCATACCAAGTCGCTGACTCTGGACGGGGAAATCACGCTGATTGGTTCGGCCAACATGGATCGGCGCAGTTTCGATCTGAATTACGAGAACAACATTCTGATCTGCGATCCGAATCTGACCGCCGAAATGCGCCGCCGTCAGGACGCCTATCTCGCTCAATCCCATCCCGTCACCGTTGCTATGGTGGCCCAGTGGCCGATGACCCGCCGGCTTTGGAACAACACCATCGCGATGCTCGGGCCGATTCTGTGAAAGCCAGGCGCCAAAAACAGTTGCAGAAAATTCTTAGCTCTGCGCAGTACCAGCAGCTGCAGGCAATCCGCCAGCAGGAGATCCAGCAAGCAATTGCGAAAAAGCGCGCCGGACACTAATCCTGTACCCCTCGCGTTGTCGGACGCCCGGCTCGCTCTGATCTACATTCGGATTGATTTGCCAGGCGAACTGTTTCGGATAACTAGGCGTGTGCCAAATTTAGTAACTCACTTGGAATCCGCGGCGGGCAGTCCGCTGACCTAACGAGCAGTAGAAACGAGTTATGAATTCCGCCGTCGCAGGGACAATTGTTTTCGCATGCCTCTTTGGTGCGGGCTTATTAGGAATGTGCCTGCGTGCCGCGCTTCCCGAACGTCACCTGACGACGGACACGAAGGACGCTGTCAGGATCGGGATGGGATTGGTCGCGACGATGGCAGCCCTGGTCCTTGGACTGCTGGTTGCTTCAACCAAGGGTACGTACGACACCCAGAAAAGTGAGGTGAGCCAGATGGCGGCTAAGATCGTTTTCCTTGACAGGATACTGGCAAATTACGGTTCTGAGACTGCGGAGACCCGAGAGCTCCTCCGTAGTTCTGTCGCGAGTGCGATCAATCGGATGTGGCCGGACAAGAAATCATCACAAGTGTCGCAACTGGATCCGAGCGTATCGTCGGGTGAGGCGTTCTTTAACTCAATCCAGAACCTCTCGCCGCAGAACGACGCGCAGCGTTCTCTTAAGTCTCAAGCCGGACAGGTCGCCACCGATTTGGGTCAAATGCGCTGGTTGCTGTTCGAGCAGACGGAATCGTCCGTATCCTTTCCCATGCTAATCGTTCTGATCTCTTGGCTGGCGATCATTTTCATGAGTGTGGGCCTGTTCGCTCCGCAGAATGCCACAGTCATTGTTGCGCTAATGCTAGCGGCATTCTCAGTGGCAGGAGCAATCTTCCTGATCCTGGAACTGGACATGCCGTTCGACGGGGTAATTCAGATCTCACCCGCGCCCATGCGGAACGCGTTAGTTCATCTAGGCCACTGACAGGCAGACGAACAGTGAGCAATGATAATGATTACTGGCGCGGTTGGCACCGAGATTGGTCGCGTGCGGATTTATCACTGAAGCGGAGGAGCGCCATCCTTTTTCCTCTCGATAAATCGGGACGTATTACGCTAAAGTCTTATTGACTGGCGAATTTTTGAGGAACACGATAGGCGCATTTAGACGAAAGGAATCCAAAACATGAAAAGATATCGTTTAATCATTCACATGCTCAGTTTCGCTTGTGCTTGCC
>JBKPLM010000119.1:0-9886 GCA_046731655.1 Verrucomicrobiota bacterium
TCATTTCACTGGCGGAAACGTTTGCCTCAGACTCAGAAGTGGCAACAATATTCGCTCCAGCGGGCCGTAGCACAGCTTGGTAGTGCGCTTGAATGGGGTTCAAGAGGTCGCGGGTTCAAATCCCGCCGGCCCGATTGTTAACTGTAGCGGCGCTCCCTGAGGGTCGCTCGCTTTGGGTTGAACACCGCTGCCACAGAATCATGCTCAGCGCCGGAATTGTTGGTCTTCCAAACGTCGGGAAATCGACGCTTTTTAACGCCGTGACACGCACGCATAAGGCGCCGGCGGAAAATTATCCTTTTTGTACCATCGATCCAAACGTTGGCGTTGTGACCGTGCCTGATCCGCGTCTGGAAAAAATCGCGCAGATTTCGCATTCCAAAAAGGTTGTCCCCGCTGCGATCGAATTCGTTGATATTGCCGGCCTGGTCAAAGGCGCCAGCGCAGGTGAAGGTCTCGGGAATCAATTCCTCCATCACATTCGGGAAGTGGATGCGATTGTGCAGGTGGTGCGCTGTTTCGAAGACAGCAACGTCCATCATGTCAGCGCGACCATCGATCCCGTTCGGGACATCGAAGTAATCAACACCGAGCTTGTGCTGGCGGATTTGGCCTCGCTTCAGAAACGACACGATCGATTGCAAAAGGAAGTGCGCGCCGGCGATAAAACGGCAAAAACTGAAAACGCGATCGCCGAAAAGCTATTACCCCATCTCGACGCGGGTAAGCCAGCCATCACCGCGACTTTGACTCCAGAGGAAAAGGTAATCGCCCGCAATTTCTTTCTGCTCACATCAAAGCCAACAATTTTCGCCTGTAACGTCGCGGAATCGGACTTGGCTGCCGTAGCCGGGAGCGGCGACCGCGGGGACGATAGCGTAACCAGCTATGCAAAGGCGGGCGTTAGCGATCCTATCCATCACGTCGCAAAGCGCATCAAAGCCGTGGAGGATTACGCCCGCCACCATTTCGCTACGGAGGCAATCGTGATCAGCGCGCAATTGGAAAGCGAGCTGGTTGATCTAAATGAACAGGAGGCGCTGGATTATCTTCGCGGCTTAGGTGTGGAAGACACGGGCGTGCACGACCTCATCCGGGCTGTTTATCACTTGCTTGGCTTGCGCACATTTCTTACCACCGGCGAAAAAGAGTCGCGCGCGTGGACCATTCACGCCGGAGACAAAGCAGCAACTGCTGCCGGAACCATTCACTCCGATTTCGAGCGCGGTTTTATCGCGGCGGAAACGATTTCCTGTGACGATCTGATCACCGCCGGTTCGATGGCGAAAGCGCGCGAAGCGGGGAAGGTTCGGCTGGAAGGAAAAGAGTATATTGTGCGCGACGGCGACGTGATTTCGTTCCGGTTCAATGTGTGAGCCAAAGGTTAATTGGTAGGGTGCGCTCGCCAAGCGCGCCGGTGCGGACGGCCCGGCGGTCCGTCCCTACCCTTGCTCGTACAGAATACGGCCGCAATTCTCGCAACTCACGATCTCTTTCCCAGCTCTCGCACTGGCAGCGGTTGCACTCGTCACCTTCATATGGCACCCAGTGCAGACTCCATGCTCGATCGCGACTATGGCGGCATCGCCTTTGCTCTTAAACAGACGCTCAAAACGCCCAAGCAAATCCTCATCGATTTTTCCTGCTAATTCTGCGCGTTCCCTGGTCAATTCGTCCAATCGCGACTCTAGAGCTTTCGACTTCTCATCGAGATCGGCTGTTTGCCGTGCAATTGATTCCTTAACGCCTGCTGCCTTCTTTTCCTCTTCAGCAAAATCAATCTTCACTTTATCGGCCTGTACCATCAGCTCGAGCTCTTCATCCTCGATCTTGCGAATTTCATTCTCGTACCGCTCGATTTCGTGTCCGAGCGCCTGAAATTCATCGTTCTTGCGTGTTTGATACTGCTGGGTCTTGAGCCGCGAGATGCTTTCTGTGCGTGTCCCCACATCGAGCTCGAGCTTCTTCCGGTCCACTTCGAGCTGGCGCGCCTGTTGTTTCAGTGTATCAACTGCACTTGCGCTTGCTGCCAGCTGCGCTTCGAGACTCTTCCGTCGCAGCGGCACCGTTTCTATCTCGGTCTGGATTTGCCTGATCTTCTGTTGTCGATCTTGAAGGACAAGAAGTTGTTCCAGTTCCGGATGCACGAGCGCTCAACGTATTGATACGGTTAGGCCCCGTCAATCCGCGACGCAACAGCCATGGCTTACCACTAATGAGAGGCAGCCTGCTCCGTTTGCATAAAGGCTTCAAGCACCTGTTCGGGTCGCGCGCGTACAGCGATGTTTTCGGTAAGATTTACCCAGCGAATTATCCCGCTCGAATCAATGAGAAACTCTGCCGGCCGGGCGATGTCCGTGCCTTTTGGACCTGCACCGCGATGCAACAGATCGTAACGGCGAATGACTTCCGCCTTGGGATCGGACAAGAAGGTGTAGGTGTATCCAAGTTTTTGTCGCTGGCGTCGATTAATTTCCGGTGTGTCCACACTAATCGCAACGACTTGAATTCCACGCGATTCAAGATCTGAAAGCCTCTGCTGAAAACCCCGCAACTCGGAGTTACATAATGGTCACCAGAAACCGCGATAAAAAATCAGCGCGATCGCTTTCGATTTGGTGACGAGATCACGAAGAGACACGTCCTTCCCATCCTGATCCGATAACGTGAAGTCGGGCGCCATTTGTCCAACCCGCGGCGCTCCGGTCGAAGGTGGGACTTGCCGCAGCTCGTAAAAGGACACGTAAGAAAACAAACCGAACATCAATATTCCCAGTATGGTCAAAATTGGGCCGAAGATTTTGCCCCGATAAACGTGCCCTTTGCCGAACGCCCGAAACAGACCCAGCACGAACAGAATTCCGCCCACGCCGAACAACAAGAGATTGGCCCATGGAAGATCACGCGTGATTGGAAATTGCGCGAAGAATGTGTAACTGAGGAAACCCGCCAGCGCGAAGAGGAATCCAATCCACAGCGACCAATTCCAGTTTTTCCTCGCGCTCGCGCTCATGCTCGTAATCAAGATCGGGTTGCACTATTTGCCGTCGCCAACCGCCAGATCCAACGATACAACAGTGCCGCAGTGAGTGCGAAGGCAATGCCGCCGATGATTTTTCCGCCAGTTTCAAAACTCGGACCGACGAGTGCCAGTGGTGCGTCCTTGCCAGAGAAAGCCTTGATCGCGGAGATCACAACCCCGATCAGGCCTTCCCCGACGATCAGGCCCGAGGCCAGCAGCACACCGAGCTGTTTCCGGGCTTCTGGACGGGCACTGCGATCGGCGCGCTTATCATACAACCAGCCAATGATTGAGCCGACAACGATCATCAGCGTGCTTTGCGTCGGCAAGTAAATGCCCAAGCCCACCGCCAGTGGCGGAACACGCATGTGCTTAGTCGTGCGCGCGAGGGTTTCGTCGAGTAAGATGATGCAGACGCCGATCAGCCCGCCGGTTTTGATTAGACCCCAATCGATTTCGCCGCTGATCACGCCTTGCGCTAACGAGGAGATCAAGCCGGCTTGTGGTGCGGGTAGCGGATTCGGACGCAACTCCGCGCCCGGAGCGCCGACGAAACCGTAGGCATGATTCACCAGATCCAGCACTGGCGGAATGACGGCCGCACCCGCAATGACACCGATCACGAGCGCCACTTGCTGCTTCCAAGGCGTTGCATCGACAAGTTGTCCAGTCTTGAGATCTTGCAGATTATTATTAGCAATTGCCGCAACGGAGAATATCACGGCCGTAGTGAACAGAGCGAAAGCCATTAGAGCCTTACCCGCGTCCGGTGATACGTACGGTTTGATGCCGAACACGAGCAACAATGCCGCGCCGATTACCACGAGAATGCCAATTCCGGACAGGGGACTGTTAGACGAACCGATGAGGCCAGCCATATAACCTGTCACTGCGGAAACGAGGAAACTCATCAACACGATATACGCCACGCCACCGATAATGAGCGTTGTCACGTGCGCACCCAGACCGCTGATGTTACCGAAATAGCCGAGCAGCCACGCGATCGGCAGCATACAAATCAACGTAACAACTGCAACGATACCGATTGGGATGTCGCGCTCGGTAATCGGTAGTGTGTCGGCTTTGCCAGCTTTGCGTGCGCGCGAAGCCGCTATCGCACCAGCCAAGCCCCTGGCAACTGGCTTAACGAGCTTCAGAAGCGTCCAAATCGCCGACACACCGATCGCACCAGCGCCGACGAAACGGACTTTCCGGCTCCAAGTACTTTGCGCGAGCGTAGCGGCGGCGGTGCTGAAGTCCTGGAAGAGTGACGAGTAGTGCGGCACGCCCCAGCCCCAGCCGATTACTGCGCCAAGAAACATCGCAAGACCGACTGATAGTCCGACCAAGTGTCCAATTCCCACGAATGCAAACGAAAGGTTGAAATCATAACCGCTTACTGCGCCTGTCCTACCGATTCGGAAAGCCTGCGCCACATCTGAGGCAAATATGTGTGTCTCCTCGATGATTATAAAGACCGCCGAAACGATGGAACCCCAGAGTACTGCAAGCAGTCCCGCGCGGCCGTGCTCAATATCCGACGCATGCGCAGAATCGCCGCCACTGCCGACCTTTAGCACCTCAGCGCAGGCAACACCTTCGGGGTACGGCAGGTCCGAACTTGTCACCAGGGCGCGACGGAGCGGGATTGAGTACATCACACCCAGGATGCCCCCCAAGGCGCAGATCGCGAAGGAGATCCAGTATGGAAAACCAGTCCACCAGCCGATCATGATTAGACCCGGCAGCACAAAAATAATCGACGACAGCGTTCCCGCTGCAGATGCGACCGTCTGCACGATGTTGTTTTCTTGAATGGTTGCATCGCGGAAACCTCGCAGTATCGCCATCGAAATCACCGCCGCTGGAATCGACGTCGAAAAGGTGAGACCCGCCTTGAGACCGAAGTACACATTGGCCGCGGTGAACACCAGCGTGATGATGACACCTATAATTATTCCGCGGATGGTAAGTTCGACGCCCACAGAAAGCGGAGAATAGTCTGGAGTCGCCGAACGGGTCAAGATGCATACCCGCCCCACGCGCAGGAAATGCGCTCAGCGGATCAGAACATCTCTACAGGCGACGGCTGAATACTTTGGGAAGTGGTCTGTCTGGCGCGTTCTTCGCCCAGGACGGCGACACGCAGATCCCAAATCTCGTCATCAATTTTCCGAAAGGCATTTTCGGAAAATTCGTCAGGTGGTGTAAGTCTTTCCTTGAATCGTGCGACGTTTTTCAACGCACGGTCGATTTGATCGTGCGGCAATGTAGTGAGAATTCGTTGCACGTTCTCAATCTCGGGAATCCGATGGCAAATCATCGCCAAGTCGTTTCCTGCGTCGGCAGCAAGGCGTATCGTGTCCTCAAGCCGATACCCGGTAAGGATCGCGCCCATATCCAAATCGTCAGTCATGACGAGACCATCGAAACCGAATTCGTTACGCAACAAATCGGTTACGATCCGACGCGATAAAGTAGCGGGCGTCTTTTCCGGCTCGAAACAGGGATACCAGCCGTGACAGATCATCATGCTGTTCACGTCGCGCGCGAATTTGCGAAACACGGCGAGCTCATTCTGATCCAATTGTTCACGGGTTCGATCGATCCGAGGCAATTCGTAGTGAGCGTCTGAACTCGCGGCGGAGTAACCTGGAAAATGTTTGCCGCAACTTGCGATGCCCTCCCCTCTCAACGCGCTGTTGAAAGCACCGGCATTGCGAACAACCTGTTCGACTGTTTTACCGTAACAGCGGCCGCGCAGAGAATTATCTGCGTCGTCATCGAAGGAAATGTCCAGGACTGGGCACAAGTCTAGATTGAAGCCGAAAAGGCGGAGCAACCGCCCAGTGATGTCGCCATGACGCTTGATAAATTCCAAGTCATTCTTGTCGCGTAATTGTTGGGCGTTCGGTGGCTCGCTGCCGATTAATCGGAGACGCGAAACGCGGCCACCTTCCTGATCAACAGTAATGATGGGCTCGATCTCGCTTAAATCGCGCAGATCATCGATTAGTTTTCTCAACTGCGGCGCGCTTTCGATATTGCGGCCAAACAGGATAAAGGCGCCAGGCTTCACATTTCGGAACAACCTGGCGGTTTTTCCATCCAATTCCTTGCCGGGAACACCGGTCATGATTAGCTGGCCGAGTGAATCCGCTTTCATGGGCGGCAAAGAGTAACGCCCAACGCTCAACATTCAACGTCCAACCAAATTTAAAAAGGCGCTTTCAGTTGAAGTTTGAAAGTTGAATGTTGAGCGTTGAACATTAAGCATTGAGTGTTGAAAAAGATCGCAATCTACGGCGGCACCTTTGATCCGATTCATCACGGCCATCTTATCGTTGCGCGCGAAGCCCTTGAGAGACTTGGCGCTGAGGAAGTGATCTTTATTCCCGCTCGGGTGCCACCGCTCAGAAAGACCGCGCCTGTTGCCAGAGACGAAATACGATTGTTGATGATCCAAGCCGCTATTGAGAATGAACCTGGATTTGCCGTGGATGATTGCGAATTGCGACGTCCGCCTCCTTCCTACACCATCGATACAATCGAGCAGATTCGGCAAAGGAGAGCTAATTCAACAATCTACTGCCTGATTGGCGAAGATAACGTGAACAAGCTCACAAAATGGCGTCGCTTCGCGGATTTGGAAAAAATGGTTCGTTTTGTTGTTCTTGATCGCAGTGGCCAACAGCCGCACCATGCCTACCCGGTGATCCGCCGGAAAATCGACATTTCTGCAACTGAAATCAGAAAGAGAGTTGCCACTGGTCGGTCGATTCGATATTTCGTACCGCCAACGGTGGAAGAAATCATTCGCCAAGAAAAACTTTACCTGGAGCAACGGAAATAACCCCGGAAAATTTAGCCAGAACGTGCGCCGAGCTCGCCTCAAATAAAAAGGCTGAAGACATTGTCGTCCTTGACTTGCGCGCGATCTCGACGTTCACGGATTTTTTCGTAATTTGCTCGGCTACGTCGGAGCCGCAGCTAAAAGCAATCGCAAATGAAATTGAAGCGCGTTTGCGAGAGGACCATTCTATGCGACCCGTGGCGATTGACGGGTTTCCAGCCAGTCAGTGGATCGTGCTCGATTTTCTGCAAGTCGTTGTCCACGTCTTTCATCGCGACAAACGATCTTTTTACAGCCTGGAAGACCTATGGGGCGACGCGCCCCGACTTGAATGGGAAGCGGCTGCGGCGCCCTGAATCTGTGAAGCAGGCAATCGCGCCTGCTTGTATCCTCGCAGACAGGATTGTCTGCGTCACTTCTTCGGCGACGGCGAGGCCGCTGGGCTGGGAGCACCCTTCGGCTGAGCCGCGGCGGCGGGCGCAGGTGTCGGAGCGGGCTTGGCATCCAGCAGTTCCACTTCAAAAATCAGAGTCGAATTCGCGCCGAGGTCCGGACTGACGGCTCTTTCGCCGTAGGCGAGAGTCGACGGAATAAACAGTTGATATTTTGATCCCACTTTCATTAGCTGAAGCGCCTCCGTCCATCCCTTGATGACACCATTAACTGGAAAAGTCGCTGGTTGTCCACGTTTGTAGGAACTGTCGAATTCAGTTCCATTGATCAGAGTTCCGCGATAATTGACCGTGACCGTGTCTGTGGCCTTCGGTTGCGCTCCGTTTCCATCTTTGAGGACTTTGTACTGCAAGCCGCTGGCAGTTGTCTTCACGCCCTCTTTCTTTTTGTTGTCTTCCAGAAATTTTGCGCCTTCTGCCTTATTCTTCTCCCCTGCTTCTTTCTGTTTTTGTTCCATATCTTTTTCAAAAGTTGCCATGACCTCTTTGATTTGGTCAGGGTTCAGTTGGGGTTTACCGGCGAGGGCATCTTTTATGCCGGCAGCGAGCACATCGGTACTAATATCCACCTTTTGCCGGCTCAAGTTGAATCCGATCTGCAGGCCGATGCTGTAGCTGACTTTGTCTTTCTGGTCCTTGAGTTGTGTCGATTTCTCTTGCCCAAACAAAGGCAATGCAAGTAAGGATGCGCTGAAAATGACGATAAGTTGTTTCATAAAAAGTGTTCTCCGCGCGGATTCACTTAAATTGGTCGCCGCGGAAACTGGGACGCTAATAGATAAACGCTGCCCGTCAAGAACAGAGCGGCGCCCGCACTGCAAATGCTGCTTCTCTTCAGCCGCGTTGGTTTTTGCCATCCTAATTTCTCTTCTGCCCAAGCCGCTCCACGCAATCACTCTCTCGCATGCTGACGTCCTCAAAATCGGAAAAAAAATCTGGCAAAACGAATGTAACGGAACCATTTCCGGCCTCACTGCTTGGAACGCGGGCGAAGATTTCGCGTCGCTCGGTATCGGTCACTTCATCTGGTACCCGAAGGGCCGCCGTGGACCGTTCGAGGAAAGTTTCCCCAAGGTCGTAAGCTTTATCTCAAAGCACGGCGCAAAACTGCCAACGTTGCTCCTAGGAACCGGCGAAAAGCCGTGCCCTTGGAACTCGCGTACGGAATTTCTTCAAGCTCAACATTCGACGGAAATGAATCAATTGCGTCGCTTCCTGGCGGATACAATCGATCTGCAAGCGGAATTTCTTATCGCCCGTTTAGAAGGCGCGCTGCCGAAAATGCTGGCTGAAGCAGCGCCTTCTGATCGAGCGAACGTACAGGAACAATTCGAGCGTCTCACCAAAACTCCACAGGGATGTTACGCCCTCGTCGATTACGTAAATTTCAAAGGAGAAGGCGTGCTCCATACGGAGCGCTACCAGGGTCAGGGCTGGGGCCTGCTTCAAGTTTTGGAAGCGATGCACGGTACTTCGGACACCGGCGCGGTGGATGAATTCGCGCGCGCGGCGAAGACAGTGTTGACTCGACGGGTGCAAAACTCTCCGACCGAACGGCACGAATCGCGGTGGTTATCGGGTTGGATTCGGCGCGTAACCAGCTACAATGGCGGCTAATTTATGCGACTTTCCACATTAATTCGGTTGGTTTTGCTGGCCGCAGTTGTGTCTTCTGCGAGCGGTCAATTCCACTTGGGGCCGAAACCACGACAGCCCAGTCCTACTCCGCCGCCAATGCGCAAAGCGTCCGATCTCATTCGGAAACAGGAACCTTTGAAGGTAAATCAATCCTTACTCAAAGAGGCAACGCAGGACAATACGCACATCGTCGTTTCGATCCCAAAGCAGCGGGCTTACCTTATGATCGGAGAGCAAATTGTGGCCGATGGTCCCATCTCATCTGGCAAACGTGGTCACAGTACACCGAACGGACATTTCACTGTGATGGAAAAGGACCCCAATCATCATTCCAGCCTTTACGGGAACTTCGTCGATCGTTCGGGGCGCGTCGTGCGCGCCGGCGTCAGTGCGCGAGTCGATTCTGCGCCGAGCGGAACGCACTTTGCCGGCGCGCCCATGCAGTGGTTTCTTCGCCTTACCGGCGAAGGTGTCGGGATGCACATTGGAATTTTGCCTGGCTATCCCGCCTCGCATGGGTGCATCCGCGAATCCGTCGAGGGGGCAAAATTGTTTTACGATCACGCCAAAGTTGGCACGTCCGTAGATGTGGGTGACTACTAGCGGAACGTAGACCTTTGATCTTTGTGGCCGGTTGCACATCACTGGATTACAAGAAACTCGGTTACAAACTCGCCAGCCACACACGCTGCAAGCCTATGTTCCAATTAATTTTCTTCGCAGCAATTCCAATGCAGCCTGCGTAGCAATTTGCTTGAAAGTCTCGCGGTCGGCTGGAAAAGAGAATTTCTTCGCGATCGTTTCGCCTGACGAAGCGAGAGCAATATAAATGGTTCCGACTGGCTTCTCCGGCGATCCGCCGCCCGGTCCCGCAATCCCAGTGGTAGCGAGAGCATAATCGGACCCTGCATATCTGCGCGC
>JBKPLM010000120.1:0-9943 GCA_046731655.1 Verrucomicrobiota bacterium
CACCTTCTCCCTCGCCGGGCGCCGAGGACCAACAAGGCCAAAAGTCTTCACCCTCGCCAGGGGAACGCCGAGGTGAAGAATCACCGAGTCCGGGCGAAGGAGGAGAAAATGAAACGCCATCACCATCGCCCGGAGAAAATGAAGAGGGCAGTGCGACCCCTTCTGCGGCTCCAGGGGAATCCAAGAAATTTGCCGGGGAAGTGAAGGGCGCCGGCGAAGACAAATCACAGAAGCCGCCTGGCAAGAATGCGCAGGTTGCCGAAGCCGAACCGGAAAAGGAGGGCCAGATGAGCGAACGCCAGGCCGAGGCGCTTCTGGAATCCATGAAAGACGAGGAGGCGCGGGTTCAACTTGATGAACGCAGAGCAACGCGCCATGTCTATAAGGACTGGTAAGGGGGCCCGGAGGGTTGATGGTTGAGAATTGATAGCTGATCGAAATGCGCATGCACTGTCGGAGATTATTTGCTGTCTTGGGTATTATCGCGGGTGCGCAGTTTGCGCACGCTGATTCGCCGAGCGTCACAGCGGTTTTGAATAGCTCAGAAGCTACGCTGGGCGAAACGGTACATTTAGAAATTCGAGTTACCGGGGCACGTGGCGCAGACGCGCCGGAGACAATCATGGTTGATGGTCTCGAAATTCGGCGAACAGGAACGTCACAGCGCATCGAGATGAACAATCTCAGCTTAACCTCGAGCGTGGTATACGATTATACTGTGATGCCGTTGAGAGCGGGAAGGTTCACCATCCCGCCTCAAACCATTCGTATCGGAAACAATTCGCTGCGCACACCGGCCTTGACTTTAAACGTCGCGGATTCGCCCGGCCGTTCGTCTGGCGCCCGGCCTGGCCGCGACATACAGGCAGCCAGTGCAAATAATTTGGTTTTCGCTGAGTTGATCGTACCCAGCAAAACCGCCTACGTCGGCGAGATCGTTCCTGTTCAGATTCGAATGGGATTTGATCCGCGCGTTCGCCCCCGACTCATCGAACCGCCGGAGATCACGGGACAAGGATTTACGGCGCAGAAGTTGCAGCAGTCGGGAGAGAATACGGAGACGATCGGCGGCAGACCTTATGAAGTGGTAACGTACAAGACTGCCATTGCCGCGGCCCGCGCGGGCAAATTTGAAATCGGGCCGGTCAAAGCGAAAGCGCAAGTGATCGTTCCTCGCAGGCAGAGCGCGCCACGCTCGCGCCAGCGTTCGCCTTTCGATCTGTTTGATCAAGACGACCCGTTCTCGGATCCATTCTTCTCAAATCCATTCAGTCAATTGGGCGAACGCCGCGAGGTGGAGATCAAAAGCGAAGCTGTGGCGCTTGAAGTGAAGCCATTGCCGGCAAATGCGCCGCCCAGTTTTTCGGGCGCAATTGGAAATTTCACGATGACCACGGATGCAAAACCAAAGACTGTGCAGGTAGGCGATCCCATCACCGTCACGACTACAATTTCTGGACGCGGAAATTTTGACCGCGTCAATGCGCCGGTCATTGAAGACGAGCGCGGCTGGCACAAGTATCCGCCGTCATCGAAATTCAAGCAGGACGATGAGGTCGGCCTAAGCGGGACGAAAACTTTCGAGACGGTGCTTTCGCCTAACGACAAAAAGCAAACGCTCCCGTTGCTAGCGTTCTCGTATTTCGATCCAGTGAAGGCACAATATGTGACGCTGCACAGTGAACCGATTTCAATCAGTGTGCAGGGAGGCGCGGCGCCAAGTGTTGCAGCGGCACAGGCTGCATCGCCTTCGCCCGCGACGGCCAATCGATCGCCAGCACCGGCCGCGGCTGCAGCGAAGCCTCAGGATATTTTGTATCAATTGACGGAGCCACCTCAGAGAGCGGAATCGTTTGCGCCAATTTACACACAAAGAGTTTTCTGGGCCGCGCAATTGATTCCGTTGCTGGCCTTAATTGGATTTGCTGGTTGGAAAATTCGCCGGGCAAGGATTGACAATCGCGAGGCTCAACGGCTGGCAGCGTTGCAACATGAAGCCACCGATCTAATGCACAAGTTGCATCGCAATGACGTGTCGCCCCGAGAATATTATGCCGAAGCATCCAGAGTCGTTCGTGTAAAAGCCGCTCTGGCGTCGGGCAGTCGCCGTATCGATCCAAACATGGTGGATGTGGAGACTGCGGCAGAGACATTCAAGCTTAATACCGATTCACGAGACCGGCTCCGCCGGTTGTTCGAGCAAAGCGACGAATGGCAATACAGTGGAGCGCATAATGGTCCCGGAAGAGTCTCTCCTGAAAGCCAGCGCGAAGTACTGGAGCTGATTCAGAATTTAAGATGAGCTTTTTCACCGTCATTCCGAGCGAAGTCGAGGAATCCCGTAGCGCGACCGAAGGGCAATTCCGCAGGGTCCCTCGACTTCGCTTCGCTGCGCTCGGGATGACGGGAAATCGGACGCTTGCGATTTTTTTCTGCTTGGCTTTTGCAATCGCTTCATCGGCCATTGCGCAACCGGATTCAGACTTCGCAAAAGCAACCCAGGAGTACGCGCAAGGCCATTTCGCAGAAGCAATCTCTGGTTACGAGGCACTCGTGCGTTCAGGACAATGGAGCGCAAATCTGTTTTACGATCTGGGCAACGCTTATTTCAGGACAGGCGATTTTGGTCGCGCGATTTTGAATTACGAGAGGGCGCTCGCCCTGGAGCGACATCATCCGGAAGCTACGGCCAATTTGCAGATCGCCCGGGATGAGGCGCGTGCGCTGGAGCTGCAGCAAGGCTGGCCGGAGCGCCATTTGCAATTTGCGACCGCCAACCAGTACAGCATCGCAGCGGCAATCGCTTTTTGGCTCGCGATTTTTATCGTTGTCGCGCTGGTTTTCGCGCGTCGTAGATCGGCCACAGTGATCGCTATGTTGATCACTTGTCTCCTTCTGTCCGCCGTTTCGCTCTACGCGGTGTACGCAGTCGAGCGTGGCAGCAAGGGGTATGCGCTGGCAATTGTGACCGGCAAGGATGTGCAAGCGCGTCTTGCCACAGCGGACACTGCGAACAGCGTCCTGGCATTGCCACCCGGCAGCGAAGTCAAAATCTTGAGCACCCGCGGGGATTGGATCTACGCGACATTACCGAATAACTTGCGTGGTTGGATCCCAGGCAAAGACGCGCAGCAAGTGCGCCTGTAAGCAAGGAGGATCCTGCCATCTACCTGTGAGCGCCAAAGGCGCGGCATTTACTGGCAGCTTGGAGCAGCGCCCCAGGAAAATAGTGCTTCTCCAAAATGCAGAGCTAAAGGCGCGGTTCAGTGCCGAGCGTCTTCACGCATTATTCGCAGAGGCCGCTTTGAGTCGCGCTTTCAGCGCTCCTACACGCGTATGACCGGTTTCCTGGGGCGTCGCCCCAGGCTGGATTGAGAGAGCGCTTTTGGCGCTAAGTGGCTTCGGAGTGCGTACGCGGCCCTGCGCCGCTTTGGCGTCAAACCTTTGGCAATGGTCAAACTCCAGGGATAGTCTTATCTAAGACCCTAGATCCAAATGAAGGTTGCGGCCGCTCAGATTTCTTGTTCGCTCGGTGATCCAAAAGCCAACCTGATCAAAGTTCGAGATTTTTCTCGCGCCGCCAGAGAGGCTGGGGGGGAGCTAATTGTTTTTCCAGAAATGACCGACACGGGCTACTCGATGTCCGTAATCCAGGCCCAGGCCAATTCGTGGACCAGCGGTTTCGTCCCCGGACTTCAGGAAATCGCCGCGAAACTTTCCATCGCCATCGTGTGCGGTGTATCGGAGCGGGACGGTAAATCAATCTTCAATTCGCTGATTTTTGTCGATCAGCAGGGCGAAATCGCGGCGAAATATCGCAAGACCCACTTGTATGCAGTCGCGCCCGTTGAAGAACAAAAGTGTTTTGCTTCGGGTCATACTTTCGCGAGCTTCTCCCTAAACGATCTGCGCTTTGGTTTCAGCATCTGTTACGACCTTCGGTTTCCGGAGATGTATCGACGACTGGTCGTCGAACAGAACGTCGGCGCTATTATCGTTTCTTCCGCGTGGCCATTCCCGCGCCTTGAACATTTTCGAACGCTTGCCCTTGCGCGTGCAATCGAAAACCAGAGCTATGTGATTGCATCGAACCGTGTCGGCAAAGATGACGACCTATGGTTTTGTGGCAGCTCGGCAATCATCGATCCTCGCGGAGTTGTGATTGCATCCGCATCAGCGGACCGCGAAGAACTCATTCAGGCCGATTTGTCTGAAGATCTCGTCGTCTCAGTTCGGAGCCGGGTTGAGTCGCTTGCTCATCGCCGGCAGGATTTATACAAATGACAAGAATGACGAAGCTCGAATGCCGAACGGTGAATTAAATCATAACGGATTCAGTTTTAATTGACCCACGCTGAGGTTTGACGCGCGGATGGCACACGCCAAACCCCGGGTAATCCATCAGAGCTCGAATCTCGTGCTATCACAATAGCGCACGCAGTTGCGATTAAGACGCCGTTCGGGTCATAGACCTCAACACCCGCTCTCAAGAAGGCAACCCGCGCAGCCTGCTCAGGCGCGTCGGCGGGAATCTCCGCGCCGCACCTTGGGCAGAGTCTGATTTGCGCTGGTCACAACTTCTTTTCCTCGCAGAGTTTTTGGAAAGCAGGATCGGCGCGCAACGGGTCCCAGATTGGGTCAAGTCGTAGAAGTGCAGGCGTAACAACGGCCCCATCGTAAAGCCAACTGTTATATGGCGTCTGTAACAATCGCTCGAGAGTTGCGATGGCTGCACTGTTCTCACCGAGGATTGTCTGAATTAACACTAGGTTCTCCTCGAGCACAGGTCCGGACACAGGATCCTTAGCACTTGGCAAAAGCATAATAGCATGTTCGGCTTCCTTTAGGGCCAAATACTTCTGCCCAAGTACGGCGTCGGCGAGCGACAGTTGTTGTAAAAAGAAGGGGTTATCTGGTTGATCTTTGCACAGTGACTCCAGTGTGTTGCGGGCTTCTTGGGCGGTAAACTTTGCACCAGGACTATCGCCCGCAAGACGGTGAGCGAAAGTCAACATCACCTGAAACGTGCCTTTGTCGATCCCAGTAGCAACTTGGAGTTGAGCCAGTCGGGCTTGCAGCAAGCGAATCGCCTCAGAGTGATTGCGTTCAAGCCTCAACTGAATCACTTTAAGTACGAAGGCATCCCCACGTGAAGTCTGCGGGTTTATTTCCGATAACAATTTAGCGGCTTCTTTCAGGTTACCCTGGGCCTGATAGATACTCGCCTTTGCCGCCATCAGATCGGGATCGCCTGGGGTAATATCCAATCCTCGATCCCAAAGCTTAAGTGCGGCTGGGAATTGCCGACGCATGGTATACGTCCATCCTGTTTCACTTATCCGCTCCAAGTTACGGGGATCGAGAGCAAGGCCTTGCTCCAGATAGGCAATACTTTCATCCCAGTTCCCCTGGCGCCGGGTAACTAAACCGAGGGCATGTGCGACCTCACTGCTACCTGGTAAAAGTTTGCGCGCCGCCTGGAAGGTATTCTTAGCAAGCCCGTAATCACGCAGCACCCAGTACTGATAATAACCCAGGGCCAACAGCGTCTCGGGCGAGTTGGGTTGGAGTGTTTGCGCAATCTCCAATGCTCTTTTCGCTGCATCGCGTCGGACCTCGGTTTTCTCCGTGTTAAAATACGTCAGTGCGTGCGCACGAGAAAGCCGCGCCCAAGCGAGCGCAAACATGGGGTCAAGCTGTGCCGCTCGCTCGTAAAAAACAACGGCTTGCCGCATAAGATCGCTCGGATAGCCATAGTGCGCCTGAAAAGCTACGCCGCGAAGATACGCATCATACGCCTCAGGATTGTTTGTCGGCTTAGCTGCTAATGCCTGCTCCTCGCCACCAGTCAGGTTCACTTGCAGTGCATCCGTGATTCCTTTGGCGATCTCGCTGGCAACGCCAAAGATGTCAGTCAGCTTGCGATTGTACGTCTCGGCCCAGAGATGGGAATTGGTTTGCGCGTTAACCAACCGAACATTGACCCGCACATGATCGGCCACTTTTTGGACGCTACCTTCAAGGATGTTCGTCACGCCGAGTTGCTTGGCGATCTCAAGGAGATTCCCAGGCCTGCTCTGATAGCGTTGGGTCGACGTGCGCGAAATCACGTTTAAGTTTGCGATGCTTGCTAACCGAGTCAGGATCTCGTCCTGCACGCCGTCGGCAAAATAGGCGTCTTGCTTGTTTTCACTGAGATTCTCAAACGGGAGCACTGCGATCCCCTTTGTTGCAGGGCGATCGGTTTGTTCACTTCTCCAAACGTTCCAGCTTACGACCGCTGCGAAACCGACCAGTGATGCAATCAAGGCAGCAATAGCTGGTTTCCTCCTCACCCATTTTCGTCCGCGAGCAAAAATTCCAGTGCGGCGTGCTCGAATTGGTTCGTGCTTTAGCCAGTGTTCCAAATCTTCGGCCAATGCAAGGGCGGACGAGTAGCGGCGCTGTGGATCTTTCTCCAGGCATTTAAGGCAGATCGTTGAGAGATCGCGGCCGATCTTCGGGTTCCATAGGCGCGGTTGTCTCGGTTCTGTATTCAGTACTTGCCGGATTGTTTCATAGCTTGTTCCTCCGGCAAAAGGTGCATGGCCCGTAAGCAGTTGGTACAGGACCGCGCCAAGGCCATAGATATCCGTCACCCTGTTAACCTTTGTAGTTTCACCGGCAGCTTGTTCCGGGGCCATGTAACTGGGCGTACCCATTACATCCAGCGTGTGCGTGATTGTGCTCTCAGCTTCCACTAGTCTAGCAAGACCAAAATCCGTGAGCTGTGGTTCACCTTTTGCGTCGACCAATACGTTCCCCGGTTTGATATCACGATGAAGAATGCCGTGCTCGTGCGCGTACTGCACTGTGCGCGCCAACTTGGCAATTAATTCGACGGCACGCCGGACCGGTATGGGCTCGCGCTCGGCCACTTCATCAAGCTGGCCGCCCTCGACGAACTTCATGCTATAATAGCAGAAGCCGTCGCGCTCGCCGACTTCGAAGATCGGAACAATACCGGAATGTTCCAAGCTGGCGGCGGCCTCGGCTTCGCGACGAAAGCGCTTAAGATGCGCTTCGGTCGCCCAAGGTCCCAAGCCTATGACTTTGAGCGCCACAGTGCGATTCAGACTTTTCTGGTGGGCGCGATATACCACACCCTGACCACCCCGACCAATTTCCTCCAGCAACTCGTAGTCGCCCAACTCTCCCAGCGTCTCCACGAAGCGCTCTGCTTTTTTGCTGTGGGGTGTTGACCTGACATCCTCGGGTGTTGTAGCCGGCACCGCTGATGCCGGTCGGCCGCGGTCAAGGCCCCCGGCTACAGGTGCGTCCGGGAGCAGACCAAGACCACTCTCAAGAAGGCAACCCGGGCAACCTCCCTCCGGCGCGTCGGCGGGAATCTCCGCGCCGCACTTTGGGCAAAGTCTGGTTGCGCTGGTCATGATCGGAGAGTCGCTCGCATACTCCCCTCTTGTACTACGTAAAAATCTATCAGAGGTTACGCCCGAACCACAGCAATTAAATGGCGCAACTCATCTTCGATATCGCTAGGCATCGCAACCGTGTGCGAGATCTCTTCTCGCAATAACGCTTGGTAACGCTGACGGAATCGGTAAAAAGCTTGTTTGACTGCGTTCTCCGTCATGTCGAATTCACTGGCGACCTGGGTTTGCGAAGACCGGCCCGGTTCATCCATGAGCATTTTCTTCATCTGTTCAAAGAACCGCAGATTGCCCGCGCTGCGCGCCGTCCAGAACGTGCAGCTCCCGAAGATGCGACGCCCCGCAGGGGGCGTGTTTACAAGATTTAGGAGATAGCTTCTATAACTGTGCGAGCTGTGTAGGCGTAAGCTGTACAAATTCACTTTCGTGCAAAACGACGCGCTTGGTTCCGCGCAATAATTGCCACCATTGCCTCGCCGAGCCCAGAACGATCAAAAACACGAGCACGAGAAAGAAAACAGCTATAAACGCGTCGAATCGCCAGATGGTTGCCTGCCGTGCCAGATTCGCTGCCCTGACTGGGTCGGAAATCGCGGCCGTCTGACTCAACAGGGATTGGGCCCCGTTCAAGAAACCGAGCCGCGGGTCAGGTGAGAAAATTTTCAGATAGCCGGCAGAAAATGTAACGGCACACATGAAGCAAAGTGGAACCAGAGTTACGAAGAGATATTTGCTCTTGTGCATTTTGATCAAAAGCGTTGTGCCGAGACAGAGCGCGACCACGGATAGCAATTGATTGGCAAGACCGAACAGCGGCCAAAGTGAGTTGATGCCGCCAAGAGGGTCGATCACTCCCTGGTATAAAAACCAGCCCCAAGCCGCTACGAGCAAAGTGCTCGAGAAAAAATTCGCCGTCCAGGAACGCGTATTTCCAAGAGGACGCCAGAGATTGCCCAGAAAATCCTGAAGCAGAAATCTCCCAACGCGCGTTCCTGCGTCAAGTGTTGTGAGGATGAACAAAGCTTCGAACATGATGGCGAAGTGATACCACAACGCCAGCGCCGTCGGCTTGGTAGAGACCCGCGCAAACATGTTTGCCATGCCGACCGCAAAAGTGGGCGCGCCCCCCGCGCGATTAAACATCGTGGATTCTCCCAGGTTCGTGGCGAGTTTCTGCATTTGCGTCTCAGTTACCGGAAAGCCGGCGGCGGACACCTTACCAACGACTTCGGTCGGTGCGCCTTTTGTGTTAATGGCAAAATACTCTCCCGGTTGAAGCACACACGCTGCGATCATTGCCATCAGAGCAACCATCATTTCGGTCACCATCGCGCCATAACCGATGCTGCGAATTCGCGATTCGCGCTTGATCATTTTCGGCGTCGTGCCGGAAGCGATGAGAGAATGAAACCCAGACACCGCGCCACAGGCGATGGTGATGCACACAAAGGGAAATACCGGACCTGCAAAAACGAGGCCGCTGCCATCGATGAATTTCGTAATCGCCGGCATTTGCAATGTCGGGTTGATCAGCATCACGGCGGCTGCAAGCATGGCAACGGTGCCGAGCTTTAAAAACGTGCTGAGATAATCGCGCGGCGTTAGCAGCATCCAAACGGGTAGGATGGACGCGGCAAGTCCGTAAATCATCATGGCCCACGCCAACCATTTTTGGTCGTGACGGAACCAACTCTCAATCGCGGGGAAATGCGCGAGGAATTGTCCGCCCCACACTCCAAACGCCAGGCCGAGCAGGCCGAAGATAGTGACCGCCATCACGCTCACCTTCCCCGTGCGCAATCCAACTCCCATTATCAGCGCGATCGGAATCGTCGTCGCAATGGTGAAGACGCCCCAAGGACTTTCTGCGAGAGCTTGGACCACAACGAGCGCGAGAACAGCCAGCAAAATAATCATGATGGCCAGGACACTGACCAAAGCGAGCAGACCAACGCCGTGCCCACTTTCCTCTCTTACCATTTGGCCAAGTGTTTTGCCGCCGCGGCGGATTGACGCAAAAAGAACAATCATGTCGTGGACGCCGCCGCCGAGCGTCGCGCCGATCAAGATCCAGAGAGTGCCGGGAAGAAAACCGAACTGCGCCGCCAGTACGGGACCAACCAACGGCCCCGGACCGGCAATGGCTGCAAAATGATGCCCGAAAACCATCCAGCCGTTTGTTGGCACATAATCCTTATTGTCGTCTTGCAGTACGGCCGGGGTGGCACGCTGCTCGTTGAGCACTAGCACTTTTGTGGCCAGCCATTTGCTGTAAAAACGATAGCTGATCGATAACGCACAAAATCCAGCAGCAACGATCCAAAGCGCGCTGATCTTCTCACCGCGAGATAACGCCAGCACCGCCACCGCCCACGTCCCCAACGCGGCTACGGCGAACCAAAGCAGCTTTTTCCACAAACTCATTCTAGTTGCAGTTTAATTGAAATTGTTGCGCTCCGCTACAAGGTGTGATCTTTCTTCAGGTGCGATTTCAACACAAAATACGAAAGCTC
>JBKPLM010000121.1:0-7124 GCA_046731655.1 Verrucomicrobiota bacterium
GCGGGAAGCTGGCCGCTGCGATAAATGCGAACGTCGTCGCTAGTGTTGTCGATGATCGCGTCGGCTTCATCTTCCTTGAGCGATTCCGCAAAGCTGCGTTGCGCTTTTTCCAGATCGGTATTTGCAGATTCGGAATGAGCGAGAACGAAGTTTGGAATGTATATCCTGATTTCGGTCTCCGTTTTTTGTGACTGCGGATGGTCGAAGCCAACATCGAGGGCAACTTTCCACACGCCGTCCTTGTTCTTTTGCCAGATTGTTACGAAATGCCCGAACGCATCCGGCTTTTCCACTTCACGCGATTCGCGTGATTCCCAAGGCCCGGTGGTGTAGCCAAGCTCACCACTTCGCGAGATCGACGCGAAGATAGGTCGCCAGCTTATGACCGGATCCTTTTTCGCTTCCCGCCAAAACTTTTTACCGTTGACTGCATTGGGCACGAAGATTACCGCATCGTCGGCAAAAACGGAGATGGATGCTTCGCGAAATCCTTTGTCTGCGGCAAGTTTAGCATAGGCTTTTTCCGCAGCGATGAGTGAACCAACTGCTTTTTTAAGATCGACGTCTTCTGCCGGTGCTGTTGCAATCGCCAGTAGGGCGATAAACGAGAAAAAGGTCGATGGCATAGACAAATTCATTGGTTGGCGGCGTCTTGGAAATAAAGACCGTGAAAAGGTCATGGACAACATTGCCAGCCATGAAGATTGGAAGAGTTGCTTTTCTGAAATCGGTCCCGGTCTGCTCCTTTTTGCCAGGCAATGGACACGATCGGCAAGTGACGCCGAAGACATTGTCCAGGAAGCTTTCGTCAAGTTTTGGCGGCGAAACCACAAGATTAACAACCGCGCGCTGCTTTATGCCACGGTGCGTTCGATCGCTCTGGACTTTATCCGCCGCGACAAACGCCGCGCCCGGCGCGAGGCCACGGTTTTCGCCGAGGCCGATCCAAGCATTGAGCCGCAGTTTGAACGGGAAGATGAGGCGCAATCGGCGCTCGCTGCTGCAGTCAACTGTTTACCACATGATCAACGCGAGGTGATCGTCTTGAAAATCTGGAATGAACTTACCTTTAGCGAGATCGCCGGCGCACTCGGCATATCTCAAAATACCGCAGCGTCCCGATATCGATACGCCCTGGCCAACCTGAAGAAAAGCCTGCAACCCCAATGAACGATTTCTCCGAACTTGAGAATGACTTGCGAGCGTTGCGACCAGCGCGGCCTTCTCCCGTACTTTTTGAGCGCATCGAGGAAGCGATGGCCGAAAATCGCAAGGAGTCCGGAGCGGCGGACGCCCAATGGAGTTGGCGGCTTTTGACAAAAACACCGTCAAGATTTGGTATTGGCCTCGCGGCTGCAGCTGCGGCGCTGCTTCTGTTACTCGCTCGAATAAACACCGATCAACCGCGAAACGAACAGAAAGAAATCGCACAAGTTTCGCGTCCCGCCGAAACAAGGCCGGTTCGGCCTGCCTTCTCTGGTCGGAACGGAGTCGACGGATCGATTTCCTCTAACAAATTCATTTCCGCTGGCGCGACCCAGGTGGTCTATAATAGCCGCGACGAGGGTTTGCAGTTTGCTGATAGCTCAAGGCAACCGTTGAGACGCCTTCGTTATCAAACGCAACAGACGTGGCAATGGCGTAACCCCTCCACTGGCGCATCGCTTCGCGTCTCTTACCCGAGCGAGGAAGTAGTCCTGATTCCCGTTTCCGGTCAATGATTTAACCAAACAAAACCATGAAAATGAAATTCATCGCTACCGCCTGTCTAAGCTTGCTGCCGATTGCGGGCTTCGCGCAGACACCACCCACCCCGCCACAACCGCCAGCGCCGGGTCATCCGCCAGCGCCGGGTCATCCGCCAGGGCCGCCAGGTGGTCATGAAAAAGCACCCAAAGTTCCAATGATCTTTCTCGGCGTAGAAACATCACAGGTTCCAACGGTGGTGAGCGAGCAGCTCGGCCTATCCAAAGGGCTTGGATTAGTCGTCGAGTATGTTGTGCCCGATGGCCCTGCCGCGGCGGCGGGCATTCAACAGAACGATATTCTTAAAATGCTGAACGACCAGATTCTGATCGAACCGAGTCAATTACGAAAGCTCCTGCAGACCTTCTCTGACGGCGCGGACGTGACACTCACGATTTTGCGCAAAGGTCAGGAGCAGAAGGTCAGCGTCAAGCTTACAAAGAAGGAGAGACCGCAGCGTCATTCTTGGGCGCCCGGGGACAAACACGAATCGCACTGGGATTTTGATGACACAGGTGATCTCGGCGAACAGATGCAAGGTTTGAAAGAACAGTTGCAAGAGCAACTCGGTGCGCAGCGCGGCATAATTCGTGGGGCAGTGATGAAAGCTCACGAGGCGGCAAGACAGGCGCGGGAAGACGCCCGGCGCGCCGCGCGAGAAATTCGCATTCTGAGCAAAGACAACGGCACACTCAAGGCTACAAGGATCGACCTCGGCAAAGCGCAAATCGTTTTCTCTGACGACAAAGGCGAAATGAAGCTGGAGAATGTGGATGGCAAAAAGATACTCACCGCGAAAGATCCGCAGGGAAAACTGCTGTTTAGCGGACCTGTCGAGACGAAAGAGGATCGAGATAAAATGCCCGCGGATGTTCGTGAGCGTTATGAAAAATTACAGCAAAACGATTTACCCGAAGTCGCCCCTGGAACAGACGCCGATGAAGAGAATGAGGACGATGCCGACGAGGATGACGACGCAGCGCAAGTGACTGACACAGTTTGCGCGCCGCCGTGCATTCAATGGTGCGTCGCTGCAGTCAAGTCAGCGGCCTCAACAACGCAGGTTTGAAGCACCTCAGCTAAACGTTGGCGATCTTGGGACTGAGGAGGAACTCCGTCGAGCGCCTTAACCTGGCCTGGCCGGGCCGCTCGGCGGAGTTTTCCTTGCTGTTAAATATTTTCATACACCACACGCGTTCGGCGAATCCACCCGAAGGTTGGCATGTATTTAGCGCTAAAGGCGCAAAGTGACACGGCGCCTTTGGCGTGCTAAACACAAACAAAGATGGAACACGTTGTCCTCAACGCGTTGCCAAATAGATGCGGCTTACCGCCTGACTTTTGATTCCCACCGCTCAAGATTTGGCATTTTCCTTGCCGCAATAAATCAGTGCGCCTATAACGAGAACGCGTAATGATGCGGCTCTTTTTGCTCACAGCGGTCATTGCGTTTTCTTCTTCGCTGCACGCGCAAACGTCGTCGCCTTCTGCATCGCCTTCTCTGGAGCAGCGCGTCGCCGATCTGGAAGCGTACGTGAATAATTCGGCGCGCAGCACTGATTCGGCGAACACTTCAGTGGCATCAAACATTTCCGGTCCTGGCCCTGCGAGCAATGCCTGGATGATGACCTGCGCCGCGCTAGTCCTCTTTATGACGTTGCCGGGACTCGCGCTTTTTTACGGGGGTCTCGTCCGCGCGAAGAACGTTCTTTCGGTACTCGCGCAGTGTCTTGGTATTGCTGGCTTGGTGACGATCCTTTGGTGGCTGGTAGGTTATTCCCTCGTTTTTTCTCATGGCTCGCCGTTCATCGGGGGATTGAAGTTTGCTTTTCTTCACGGAGTGGATGGACGACCTAACGGTGACTATTCGTACTGGGTCTCGCAGAATGTCTTCGCGATGTATCAACTGATGTTTGCGATCATCACGCCCGCGTTGATCATCGGCGCAGTTGCTGAGCGGATGAAATTCGCGGCTGTCCTCGTTTTCGTCGGAGTCTGGATGTTCGTGGTTTATTTCCCAATCGCACACATGGTCTGGGGAATCGATGGGTGGATGAACGGAGTTTGGAACGCCAATGCAAGAATCACTGCCATCGATTTCGCCGGCGGAACCGTCGTCCACATGAGCTCGGGCTGGTCGGCGCTGGTCTTGTGCATTCTACTCGGGCACCGGCTCGGATTTAGAAGAGAAGTCATGGCGCCCCACAGCATGGTGCTTTGCATGGTGGGAACCGGTCTGCTCTGGGTGGGGTGGTATGGCTTCAACGCGGGAAGTGCTCTTGCGCCGGATGGTATCGCAGCGAACGCGTTCATGAGCACAACACTTGCCACCGCCGTGGCATCTTTCACCTGGGCAATGCTCGAGTACGCGCTGCGTGGCAAACCGAGTGTGCTCGGATTTTGTTCCGGTGCAGTAGGTGGGTTGGTCGTGATCACACCGGCGTGTGGATATGTCGGGCCGAGCGGCGCGGTGATTATCGGAATTGCCGCGGGAATCATCCCATACTTCGCCTGCACGAAATTGAAATCCTGGCTGGGTTACGACGACGCGCTTGATACTTTTGGCATCCACGCAGTGGGTGGAACTCTGGGCGCGTTCCTCACTGGGCTTCTCGCCACTGCGAGTGTGAATCCAAACCTTTTACTAAGTGTCGCTGGATCGCCTAACCCTGCCACACGAAATGGTCTTGCAAAGATTGTGGGACACACTCTCTGGCTGGAGCAATTAAAAGTAATCGCGATCACGATTGTGTTCGCTGTGGTGGGCAGCGCAATTATCGGCGCCATCGTTCGGGGGCTGATTGGCCTCCGCATCGCGCCAGAAATCGAGCGGCAAGGTCTCGATATCAATCAGCATGGCGAGGAGGGCTATATCACTTCATGAAAGTCATCGATCATGCTTCCGCTTCCTCTTAGTCTTCATTAAGTCGGTGAAGCAGAGAAGAACATAAAGAGGAAGAGGTAGAGGGAGAGATGCCAGCTAATGAACCAAGATAGAGAACATCTACAGCTGCTCGCGATTTTTCATTACGTAGTCGCTGGGCTTGCCGGGCTCTTTTCCTTTTTCCCACTCCTTCACACGACGATCGGGGCGATCTTCATATTTGCAGCGCGGCACGGAACGGCGAAACCGGGTGAAGACTTGCCACCTGAATTTCTTGGCTGGATTTTTGCCGTGCTCGGCTCGCTGTTATTCTTGATCGGAATAGCAATGGCAATTTGTATTTTAATTGCCGGCCGATCTCTTGCGCTTCGCAAGCGTTACACTTTCGTCCTCGTAATGGCTTGCATCGAGTGTCTCTTCATTCCCTTTGGAACAATTCTGGGCGTGTTTACGATTGTTGTACTTTCGCGCGAATCGGTGCGCGGGTTATTTTCCAAGGCGCCACTGCAGGCTCCGAGCTAAAACTGCGCTTTGTTCTTACCGAGGAGTAGGTGACGGAGCTGCTCTGATTCCGGCTTCCACCCAATGGCCTGGTAGATGGCTTCCCGTTTCGCCGCCGATCCAAATATAATGTTTGATCTTTTTTTCCGCCGACGGACGTAGATCGAAGTCGATCCGTGAATTCGCTCCGGTCGCTTTTACCGTGATGGAGGTTTTTGCTGCGCCGCGTGTGCTTAGACTCATTTTATAAGTGCCTCTCGGCAACACAGCCGTGTAATGGCCGTTGAGATCCGTACGGCTGATAATCGGCGAGATTTGTCTTCCTTTTTGCTCGAATCGGATCTCGGCGTCTTTGAGAGGACGCCCGTCCGTACCTGCCACATTTCCCTCGATAGAGGAAGTTTGTGCTAAGAGCGTCGCTGAGAAAGCGAACGAAGCTGCGAGAAGAAGACTGGCAATAAAACCACGTCGAGACATCAACTGACACTGCGCAAATCCCTACAAGGCGCAATGCCGGTTTCTCTCAGAGCCGTTGGCTTAGAGGGCTCACTGTCCTCCCGTGTTGGGGTTTCCGCGGTCCCGGACTTGCCGCTGCAGCTGTTCGGCGTTCGCTTTCTGGACGTTCAAAGCGCCCGGGTCGGCGCTGCCGTTGTCGTCAACTTCAATCCAGCGGCCACCAGTATGACTTCCTGTGGTCGGGGGCATCCAGACCATGTGCTTTCCTTTTTTCTGGCCTGCGCTTGCTTGCGCAGCTGGGACTGGTTTCAGATCAAAATTCAACTGCGTCGTTTGGTCCGCCTTGGTCTTCGTATTCGTAATGGACGCCTTCACAGCGCCATTCACGACCAGCGTCACCCGGTAAACGCCCGCGGGCAGGCCCTGTGAAATGTAGCGACCTTTTGCATCGGTCTTGACGGTGTTGAACTGCTGTTTGCCATCTTTCGACTCAATTCGAACATCTGCACCTTTTATCGCTTGCCCTTTTGCATCCTTCACTAAGCCCTGAATAGCTGACGGCCCAGCCCAGACAGTCGCAACAGAAAAAACAAGCCCAATGAAACCGACCTGAAGTAATTTAGTAAACATAGTAATCTACTGAGTACTACAGCAAAATAGAGCCGAAGTTCCAAAATTTACATTGAGTGATGAAAACTAAGGCCCCAGCAAGCTCCAACCGACGGGAAGAGTTGGACCGAATGCCGCGCTGACGTAAACGTTATTGTTCAAATACGAGATGGCTGTTTGACGTGTCCCGGCATTGTAGAGCAAATAGTCCGGGTGCCCGCCGCCATTGAAGTCGGCTGTCGCCACCAATGCCCAGCCGCTAGAAATGATCGGTCCATAAGCACCTCTGAGGAATGTTCGTCCTGATAAATACCAGATCGCTGATTGGCGAGTACTGGAATTGAACAGGGCGTAATCACTATGGCCATCGCCGTTAAAATCCGCCACGCCAACTAGACTCCACCCATTCGGAAGAGTCGGCCCAAAACCGCCGCCGATGTAAACGTTATTGTTCAGATACCAGACCGCTGTTTGACGGGTACCGGCGCTGTAAAGCACGTAATCTGGTCTGCTATCGCTGTTAAAATCCGCTGCGCCCACTAATTCCCATCCGTTGGGAAGCGTCGGGCCGTAAGCGCTTCCAATGAAGGTTGGGCCCGACAAATACCAAATTGCCGTCTGACGCGTACTAAGGGTAAACAGGGCATAATCCGAATGACTGTCGAGGTTGAAATCAGCGACAGCCCTCAGCCCCCAGCTGGATGTAAGAGTTGGTCCGTACGCGGAGCCGACGTAAACATTGTTGTTCAGATACCAGATCGCCGTTTGACGCGTGTTGCCATTACGGAGCACGTAGTCCGGGTGTCCGTCGGTGTTAAAGTCGCCGAGGACGGCTCGAGGCGAAGCCCCAGCTGCAACATTGGCCTGCAATCCGTCTACCGCAAAGCCTTCCCGGCCATCACCCGCGGTGCGGGTAATTGTTTTGACC
>JBKPLM010000122.1:0-6504 GCA_046731655.1 Verrucomicrobiota bacterium
GTACCGCGGTGCTAGATGCGTCTGATTACCGCCTCAATCCGCACTTAAGTCTGCTCTACAAGAGAATGTCGATTCAAGATCGATGCCTGCTGACAGGTTCGATTGAGATTCCGTTTTCTGAAGTGATTTTTGACTCATTGAAAGCCGTCCGGTGCATCTCGCCTACGCGAAACCGCGCCGATGTAGAAGCATGGCGCGTTGTAGCCGAGGAACCGCTTGGATCGATCGACGTCTGAGACAGACGCCCTACAATTCGATAATACGGTAAGGTTTGCCGGTTTTTCGAAGCGCCGGTGCGGAGACGTTATAGACGGGAATGTCCGTCGAAGTCTTTCCTTCGAGAACGCCGTTGTGGGCGTGCCCGTGAAACACTGCATTGACCCGGAACCGATTGATCGGTTCTTCCAATCGGCTGGAACCAAGAAAGGCAAAAATTTCAGGATCTTCTCCTTTCAGCGTGGCCCGAATAGGAGAGTAATGTAGCACTACGATTCGCTGTTCTGTTTGCAATTTCGCGAGCGCCTGTTCCAGCCGCACGGCGTGACTAATCGATTCTTGCACGAACTGTTTAATGAGCGGTTCGCCCCATGCGTTTAACATCCGCCGGCCGAAGCCACCGCCGAAACCAGCGACGCCGGCGAAACCGACTCCTGCAACTTCGATGGCTTCGCCGTCGAGCACATTGATTCCTGCGTCATCGAGAACTTTGCTAACCAATGCTGCCTGTCCTGATTCGAAATCGTGATTACCAAGCACTGCGAGCATCGGGATTTTCACAGCAGATCGAATATCAGCAGTGAGTGCCTCAGCTTCCTCAGGTAGTCCGTAATCCGTAAGATCGCCGCAAAGCAACAGGATATCAGCGTTGCTTGAAATCTCTGCAAACGCATCATGTAACGTGCCGCGTGAGTGTTTGCCGTAATGAAGGTCCGCAGTCGCGGCAATTCGTAGCGCGCGCTTAGCCATTTCTCTTTGAGAAACGTAATCGCTGGCCCTAACGGACGCTTTTGATAGGTTCGTCGCGGCGCTACGCCGATGCACTCATTATCCAGCTCGATTGCGTTATGAAGGTGATGACTGCACGGAGAACAGCAGCCAGGAAAAACAAGAGCGATCGCCTTCATCGGAGATCGGTTGTTGCATTACAGGATTCGGACATTCCGTTTTTGATTGGCGGTGCCTACGTGGTCGAGGTTTACGCAGGCGTTTCGCGTCAGACGAAAGACTTCGATTTATATCTGCGGCCGCAACATGTCGATCTGGCTCTCGATGCACTGAAGCGCGCAGGATACAAGACGGAAAAGACATTTCCGCATTGGCTCGCCAAAGCCGAACGCGGCCGGGATTGTGTTGACCTGATTTTTCGTGCTGGCAATGGCTTATGCGAAGTCGACGACTCGTGGTTCCAACGAGCGCATTGCAGGGACTTTCTTGGCTTTGAGGTGAAGCTTTGTGCGCCAGAGGAAATGATTTGGATGAAGGCGTACATCATGGAACGCGAACGGTTCGATGGTGCCGACATCACCCACATCATTCAAAGCTGCGCAGAGAAACTCGATTGGCCGCACTTGGTTCGCCGATTCGGTCCGGACTGGCGCGTGTTGCTCAGTCATTTGGTGTTGTTCGGTTACATTTATCCGGGCGAACGCGATAAAATCCCTACCGCGATTATGGATGATCTAATTGCGCGGCTGCGAAGCGAGCAACGGACTGCCGGAGCTCACCGCATTTGTCGCGGCACGCTGCTCTCGCGAAAGCAATACCTCCTGGACATTCAAGAGCGGGGATTTCGCGATGCGAGGTTGCAGGCACGTGTCCGTATGAATTCCAAGGATATTGCGCATTGGACGAAGGCGATCGCGAAAGAAAAGGACGCCCGGCGGGCAGAAGGACTTTAGCAGCGCGGTCGATTCGTATCGGCTGTAGCTTGCGCTGTCCTCAGCGCACCAGCGGGTCTTCATGCAAGACGGCGCCGGGGGACAACGAACACTTCAGCAACTGTTTCCCGTGAGGCGGATGCCTGTGCCGTCACGGGGGCGTTGCGGTCGGAATTAATTCCGCAGGCGATGGTGAAAGCGCTGTCGGTGGAGCTGCAGATACCCTGGCGGTTTTGGTTCTTGCTTCATCGAGCAGTGCTTTTTCTTCCGGATAAATCTCGTCGTTCGCCGCGGCGACGTAATCTCTTGCTGCGTCGATTTGGCTTGCGTCGGCCAGCAATAGCGCTGCGTAAACTGCGGCGTGCGGATCGTGTAATTGGTCAGCTGGCAGCCCTTGAATAATTGCAAGGGCCTCCGCGCTGCGGCCAAGGCGATAAAGAGAGAACGCGTAAGTTACGGCGCAATTGACCTCGTTCGGTGCTCGGTCATGGGCTTCTTTGGCGAGTTCATGCGAGCGTTCTACATTTCGCTCGAGGTTGAGGCCTAGTCGCGCGAGATCCGCTGTGATTGGCGCCTCGTTTGGAGAGCTTTCGTGCAGACGCTGGAGAACATCGTAAAGTTTTCCAGTGTCATTGTCTTCGCGATAATGCCGGCGAAGCGCGTCCAGCGCCTCGCGTCGCAGGGGTGGGTTTTCCGCAACGCGCAGCCACAGTTGTTCGGATTCTTTCTCCAGATTCCATTTCGAAGCGAGACGCGCGAGGACAAGTTCGCGCTCGGGCTGGTCGTTTGTCGATTCTTCCGCGGCGCGCCAAAGCGCATGGAATTCTGTGTCCGCCCTCTCTTGTGGTGATCGACGCGTAGCAATTGCCTGATATGCAAGACGCAGGTAATCGGATTCGCCCCACTTTCCCTTGCGGCTCCATCGTTTCAAACGCATCCAATTCTTCGCATTGGCGTAAGCGTCTGCTACAGCAACAGCGGTGAGCGGCGAAGTCAGTTTCTCTGCCGGAAGCTTCTCGATCCATTTAACAACCTCTCCAGTGAGTCCACTTCGGTTCATCCATGCCATCAGCGATGCCAGATCGGATGGATTTCTTGCGGCAAAGGGTTTTACTCGTTCCAGCAACAGGTGGAATTTTTTCTCATCCAGTTTCCGATAAAAATTCAGGCAGAGGAGATAATCGCCGAAGGTGACCTCCTGCGACATCTGGAGCTGTTGCGCGAAGTTGTCCGCCGCTGAGAGATCATTTCGTGCCACAGCATCGTTAAGCAATGCGCGCAGCGCGCCGGTCCGATAAGGAGCGAGCTTGCTGAGCCGCTCAAGATTTTCGCGGGCCTTGACGTTCTTTTGTGCATCGTGGATTTGCAGCGCTGCGAGATTGAATTGATAGACATCATTCTTAGGTTCTTTTTTTACGGCAGCGGCGAATTGTTCCTCTTGTTCGGCAAAGTTTCCTTCCGCAGAAGCCAACCAACCTGCAACCACGTGAAAAGCGGCCCTGTCACGATCACTGGTGGGAATCTGATCGAGCGCTTTTCGAGCAAGATCGAGCTTTCCAAAGCGCAGCGCCGCGGAAACGAGATTAAGCTGACTGTCCGGATCTTTTGGCCGCAGGCGCGCAATTTGTTCGCGCCATGAAATCGCCTCTTCGAGATTCTGTTTCTCCGCTGCTTCCGCTAGTATATGGAGCGCGGGCAGAGAGTCGGGATGTTGTGCCAGGAGCTCTCGCGCGGTCTGCATTGCCTGGCTGAATCTTCCTTGCTGCGACATCGAAGCGGCTTCATGTAACAGGCGGGTTTGGCGCCAGTCTTCGTATAGTGTTAAGCCGGACCGGAAAAAAAGCGCGCCTAGCACAATAGCAATTGCCAGTCCGGCAGCCACAAGAGCGACACGAGCTGGCCAGAGCTGTCGGTGAAAGAAGGACTCCAGACGAAAGAGCAATTGGCGGATCCTTCTATTTCCAGCGTCTTCACTTCGTTCCGCGATTTTCATCTCATGTCTCGGCGCGCAACGATCCGCTTATTCCTTACACCCGTGCCGACTATCAAGGCTAAGGGTGCGTGGCTACCTCTGCCTCTTCAACTACGGGAATTGACTTCACCGAGTCCTCGATCTTTTCCCTCAAACGCCTGCCCCAAACATATCGTCCTAACAACACTTTTACGGTGGCTGTAAGGGGGACGGCAAGAAGTGGGCCGATTATCCCTCCAATGATCAAACCCCAGACGAAGATCGACACGATCACCGTCATCGGATGCAGCCCGACGTAATTTCCAACAATTCGTGGGGCGTAAAATATGCCTTCCAAGTTTTGTATTACGATGAAAATGCCGGTCACGATGAGAGGATGCGTCCAGTCGCCCCATTGGAAAGCCGCAATTAGAACCGCTGGCACCCAGCAGATGATAATCCCGATGTATGGAATCATTGTTAGCACAACAACAAGCGCACCAATTACAGGCGCAAAATTGAGACCGAGAAGCGTCAGCGCCGCTCCTATGAGAATGCCATCCACGAGGCACACCAGTAGTTGCCCTCGAAAATAGGCAGTGACATAGCTATTGATCTCCGACAGGAGCTCGGCGACTTCGTCCTTCAAAGGCGAGGCCCGCAGGGGCAAGTACTCTCTCCAATGCGCTTCAATGCGCGGCTTTTCGTTTAGTAGAAAGAATAGATAGATCGGCACCAGGATGAGGCTGAGCAGGAACCCTGTAATGCCAAGAAAGCCGCCGATGCTTTTCTTCAGGATATCCCAGAACTTTTCCATCAATGTAGGAAGCGCCTGTTGCAAATTAGGCATTTGTTTTTCCACGTACGCCTGAATGCGCTGCCGTTCGGCAGTGGTCAGCTTTGGCGGGCTTGGCGCGATTGTTTCAGGCGAAAGCGCGGTACCAGAGGCTGTTGGGGTGGGCGAGACAGTCGGTTGCGCGTGAGGAGAAGGAGAGGGCGCCGGTCCGACGAGCCAGTTTGTAAAACTTGTCGATGCAGATTTTGCACGGCCACCGCCGAGGAATCCGAACGTTTGATCGAATCGATAGATGAGATCCACAGTATAGTCGCGGGCTCGCTCGGTATAAACAGGAACTTGCTTCGCGAAATTCGCGCTTTGTATCGAGATGGTCGGGACAAGCCACGCCGCCAGTCCACCGAGAGCAAAAAACGCGATGGCGAAAAGTAGAGCTACCGCCTTGGTGCGGCTGAGCGTCCCGCGAGACATTTTCGTCACCAGCGGGTCGAGCAGATAAGTCAGAATTATCGCGATAGCCACCGGGATCAGGATGGGTTGGAGGAAACTAATGACGTTGGCGCTTGCCCAAATCACCGTGCCGATGATTACAATGAGAAGAACGACACAGAAGGCCGTGAGCGCCGCCCAGATCATCTTCCGCTGCCACGGCGTGGGATAACCGCTCATGTTAGCCAGGGGAGCCATTGTTACTGGGTCGGATTTGTCTTTGTTGGTGGGCCGTTGCCAATTGGCGCCTTCGTTCTTTCGATCTTGTTCGCCAGATTTTTGTTTTTTGGATCGAGCGCCAGCGCCTTTTGCCAAGATTCCAGCGCTTCCGAAACGCGATTCAATTTGAAATAGGTGTCGCCGATATGCTCAAAGATAACCGGATCGTCGTGGTCCGCAGTTTTTGCAGCACTGAGAAGGTTGTTCAAAGCTTGATCAAATTTGCCCTTTCGAAACTCAACCCAGCCGAGGCTATCGAGATAGGAAGCATTGTTTGGTTCCATCTCGAGGGCGCGTTTGATCATCGTTTCCGCTTCGTCCAGGTTCATGTTGTGATCGGCCCACATGTAGCCGAGATAATTGCAGGCTTCCGCCGAGTTCGACGGATCGAGCGCGATTGATTTACGAAGAAGATCGGCCGCCTTGTTGTACAAACCTGCCTGCTCGGCCGTCGCGCCGTAGTTGAAATAGAATTTCGCATTGACGATGTCATTGTCCTGGTCGAGCTGGGCTTCGTGCAATGCTTCCTCAAAAGTCGCCACGGCCTGTTGAGTCTGTTTCGCTTCGCTTTGGGCAATGGCCAGATAGTAAACAATCTCCGGTGCGCCAAGGAACCGGCGCCGGGCTTCCATCAGCAATCTGACTGCACGATCGGCATCTTTTAATGGTCCAAGCAGCAGCTCTGCCAGACGTAAATAGGTGCCGGCATGATTTGGATTGATCAGAAGGCTTTGCTCATAATTTGCGGCTACTTTCGCAAAGGTTGCTCTTGCTTCGTCAACTTTCTTTGCCCGTTGAAGCGATCGCGCTTCATCATCCAATACCTGCGCCAGTAAGTCGTAGGTTTGGTATTTTTCAGGGTGCTCTTTGATGATTTGTTCGAGCATTTCGACTGCTTTGCCCCGCTGATTCGTCAGGATAAAACCAGTCGCCAATTTCTCTCGGGCGTTTGCGTCGTCCGGTTGAAGTTCCAGAACATGCAGATAAAGCGGAATCGCCTCTTTCAATTGCTGCGAGGCTGCATAGTAGTCGGCGACATCCTTCAGGATCGAAGGGTCATCGCCGGCGTGTTCGGCTGCCTTTTTGAAAATCTCGTTGGTCCTTTTCAGTTCGTCGGGCTTTGGCTGTGAATCGGACTTGAAAAGAACCGCCACGTAGAGTTTCCCCAGCCG